>CAYFZQ010000006.1:0-42563 GCA_964347825.1 uncultured Candidatus Bathyarchaeia archaeon
ATATAGATTTCTAGCATGGGGAAACCGCGGGTCGAGACGTGCAAGCCCGCCTGCTTGGCCACTCGGCGGGGAGGCTCTCGAAAACTTAATGAGTAGCAAGTCTTCACAAGTAGTGGGGTTGCCGGCCAAAGGGCGCGGGACCCACCCGATCCCATTCCGAACTCGGAAGTTAAACTGTGCTCCGTTTCCGGTTTTAGTGTGGTCTTCGGCCATGCGAACCCGGGAAAGCTGGCACCCCACTAATCAATGGGCACTCCTGACTCTTCTGAAACAAAAACGACAATTACCACTATGCTCTTCTGTGCCTTCCTCGAGCTAGAGGAGAATACTCAAAGTTTATTACCAACTAGATATTGTGTTCATAGGAGAGTAGACTAATGATCCCAGAAGTTTTCCAGCTGTTCCCACAAGACAACATTTGGGCTTGGATCCTGCAAGTGGCCTGGTTAATAGTCTTCGTCGGCTTCATGTTTTATGGACAACGTATCCAAATGTATGTTATGCTGAGAGAAGTTGAGAACTCTCTCAACCGACTCAAATACATGAGGGACAAGGGAAAGAAGATTGCTATCGAGACTGTTAACGAACTAGGGAAGCCGAAACAAGATCCAACTGCGAAAATCAACGAGTTCTTGGAGTACATCGCGATACCACCGCAGAGTATGGACCCGGCAGGCGTGGTGTGGAAGTTAGAACACATCTTAGATGTGCGAGAGACACGGTTCAAGGACGAAGTCAAATTCATGGCCCCTGAAGCTGATGACATCCAGATTAACAATCTGGAGAACACCCTTGAGGCGGCCCTCGCGCTGAACATCATCTACAAAGTGATACGGCACTTCTACCTGCTGGGCAAGAAGACGCTAAGCCTCTATATTATAATGCAACTGCAGATGGTCTTACCGCTCATAATGCGAGAAGCCAAAGCGTACGCCAGCGCGTTGAAGGCCTTTACCGATGGGCAGCCCATAGGCGATGGGGCCGGTCCGCTTATTGCTGCAAAGCTAATGAACAAACACAAGAAGAAAAAGATAGCCAAAGACATCGTGGTGGCAACGGTGCCGATAGAAGGACGGAAGGCCTACGTGCTGAAAGCTGAAGGCCCTGGTGGAAACTTAGGGAAGCCAGGTGAAGGGATCAAGCAGATAATCGAGGAGAAGAAAGGCAAGATCGCCACAATCGTGGTGATTGACGCTGCGCAAAAGCTTGAAGGCGAGAAACCAGGTGAAGTCGCTGGAGGAGTAGGGGTCGCGATAGGCGGACCTGGCGTGGAGCAGTTCAAAGTCGAAGAGGCGTTGGTCAAGTACAAGATTCCGGTGAACGCGGTGATCATTAAAGAAGACATCGGAGACGCCGTTTCCCCAATGCGCAAAGAAATCTTCGACGCGGCGGACAACGCCATACAGCGTATAAAGAATCTGATCCTAGAAAGAACCAAGAAAGGTGATTCAGTTATCATCGCTGGCATAGGAAACACAATCGGCATTGGACAGTAGGTGGAAAAGTGTGAAAGCAACCGCAGAGGGCCCCGTCAAACGAGTCTCGTCATTACTCGTGGTAATCGTCCTTGTTGTACTCGTCTTATCTATTGCTGCCTTGTACCAAGCGATTTCCTACTACGGGAGCAATGAAGTAGGCATGGGAAGCTGGTTCTTGTTCTTAGGAATCACTGGGGTGGCGTTGTCGTCTTACATGATATTGCAGACACGCCGAAGGGGTGTGCGCCTGCCTTTTGAGCCACCAAAAGTGATAACAACAATAATCTGCGAAAAATGCGACTTGAAGAACATTCGAGATTTCCAAAGAGGAGACTACATTTTTAAAGAGACCGAGGTCTGCCCAAAGTGCGACGAGAAGATGCTAATCTCCGCGATCTACCGTGAGGTCAAAGAGAAAGAAAAGAGTTAGGTCAAGACTAGACAACTCTTCTTCCCAATTAAGACCGTATGCTCCGCTTGAGCGACCGGTTGTCCACTAGCCTCTACAAAGACAGGATAAGACATCAGACTTTTGGACGATAAGAGCTCCGAGAACGCTTCCTTATAACGATTCTGTGGGAGATACTCTTGGAGCCACCTTTCCGTGAAAGGAAGCGTTTTGAAATTCGTTTGAATGTACCGTAGAAGTCGCTTCGCATGCAGCGTCTTCAAAGATTTGCGCTTGGAAAAGCGGAAGATGTGCCTCTCTTTGCCGCTTCGAATCTTCCCGGCGGCGTCTGGCAGTGTGACAAAGGGTTCAACGCCGTAGACCTCGCCGGCTTTCACCCGTGCCATCGAGACGTGGAAGACGTTCGGTAGTGATTTTCCCGCGTGTATGACATAGCGTCCGATCAAATGGCCGGTGAGGTTCGAAACAGGTCTGAATCCATGGTTCTTGATGGTCTTCTGGATGGTCGACCCGAACTTTGAAATGGATAGTCCTGGGCGAAGGATTTCCATGGCTTTCTTTAATGCTTGTTCCGCGGTATGGACTAGGGGTTCATAATCTGGACCAAAACACACCGTTGTGGCCGTGTCTGCGATATAGCCATCAACATGAACCCCTATATCAACTTTCACAAGAGAATTCCGTGGAATCTTTTGCTTATCTCCTGGAGGAGAAGTATAGTGGGCCGATACGTCGTTGACAGAAACATTGCATGGGAATGCTGGGGCTCCTCCCTTCTTGCGGATCAAGGACTCCGCTTCTTCGCAAACATCAATCAGCGGCATGCTTTCACGTAACGTTTTCCTTACTTCTTCGCGAACTTCTCGTGCAATCTTTCCTGCGCGCCTGTATTTCGTGAGGGTGTCTTCTGAGAGTGCCATGTCTACACTGTCTCTAAAGAGGACTAAGAGGCTAAAAAGCTTGCAACTTCAACGTGCCCACCAATCCTGTTTGCGTCATTCACAGAAGGCGGGCCCTTCTCTGAGCAAGGGTTAGGGAATCATCCCTAGTGCGACATGCTGATTTCCTTCTCCGAAAAAACTCGCCGAGAACGCCTCTGATTTAGTGCGCGTAGCTGAGCGAAGGGTAAGATATTTTAAAACGGCCGAATCTAGAGTTCTATTGAGTGATGAGAGACTCCGATCTGAACTGACGTGATGATGAAGTGGAACGACGCTGAAACTCCTTTGACGAGTTTTGCTGTGCTTTGGATCGCATATTCCGTAGTGCTTTAACCTTGTTAGATAGGAAGAGCATTCAATGCTCCACTGCAGAGAGGGAAGTTCAGATGAGATATGACTATTTCCTGTACGCCATAGCCATCGTATGTTTTATCTGTGCTGGTCTCCTCCTCATGGGCCATGCGAACTACATTCAACTTGCAATGGGCGATCAAATCACAAACCTGCTTATGATAATGCTATCAGCGTTTTTCGCATAATCTTTGCTGGAATCGGTTGTGTGACGAGACCGAAGAAGCTAGTATTGACTCAATCACCATCACCAACACCTTTTACAGCGCTGAAGTCAACCAAGTCGAGCCCCTCGGTGGCGATATGCCCAGAGTGCAATAGGGAAGTCGCTCAACCTCGGAAGACGTGGACGATGGCTGGGCGACCAGACAAAACAGGAAAGCGGACAGAATTGACGATAGGGCTTTTCGATTGCCCCACCTGCGGCAAGACCTTCAGAACGACCTTAGAAAAGAGGAAGATTGAAGGCAGCCATCACCGGTCTTTTTTCTACCGGGCGTAGCTCTTCCTGAAGCAGACGCGCCTCTTCCAGCCCTTCGTCTTGAAGAAGAGCAGCTCATCGCCTTCTTCCAACTCAAGGAGTTCCCTTACTTCTTTGGGTATCGTGACTCGAAAATTCCGACCGACCTTTGCGGTGGCGGTAACGGGCATACTAAATCAACACCTCCGTCTACTAATACACGCTTGAAACGTTATGCACACATGTTGCTATAGGCTGACCACTACTTGGAGTTGTTCCAAAAGCTCCTTATACCGATTTCGTATAGTGACCTCCGTTATGTCCATGGCTTCCGCGATCTCTCGCTGGGTCCTACGTTCGCCAACGACGGTAGAAGC
Organism: uncultured Candidatus Bathyarchaeia archaeon; assembly: GCA_964347825.1. Classification (GTDB taxonomy): domain Archaea; phylum Thermoproteota; class Bathyarchaeia; order Bathyarchaeales; family Bathyarchaeaceae; genus CAYFZQ01. The sequence continues at coordinate 4,017 of CAYFZQ010000006.1, forward strand.
CAAGTAGCTAGTCGCGGCCGCCATTCCTTTACCTCCTCTCCCAGATGTTAATCTAAGCGTTCTGGCTACATTGAGAATCTTGTAGGTAATCTCTTCGACCTTTCCGTGAAGAGCGAGTTCGTTGCATAACCTTGTCGCGTAATTCTCGGCCCTGACAGGCAGGACAGAAACGCCGAGCCTTTTGACCAAGAAGCGGTAGTAGCGCCCGACCTCCTTCTTGCCGATGCCTGAAGCTTGAGCCATCTCCTCTAGAGTTCTCACGAGTCCACATCTTCGACAAGCAAGGTACACAGAAGCGACGACCATTCCTTGAACGGATCTGCCGCGATTCAGGTTTTTCTTGATGGCCTTTCTGTATATGGCCGATGCCGTCTCCAAGATGTTCTTCGGCAGGTTAAGCGGCGAAGCTATCCTATACATCTCGGACAAGGCGGAAGCTAGCGTTCTCTGTCTGGAGCCTGAAACGCGGCTTCGCCTCTGCCACCGACGGAGACGGTGCAGTTGTGCCTTCTTCTCAGCAGAGAAGCCATGTATATCGCGCCAGTCGATTTTTGTAGAAAGTCCCTTATCGTGAATAGTAAGTGTGTACGGCGCTCCAGCCCGCGCTCTTTGCTGGCGTTGCTCTGGGGTAAACGCTCGCCACTCAGGACCTCTATCTGGAAGTCTTGTGGCAAGGACGAAGCCACAACTTGTGCACACCAATTCGGCGCTCTCTTGATCACGAACGAGGAGTGAAGTTCCACACTCAGGGCACTTCTCAAGTGAGAGCGGTTCAAAGCGGGCTCTTTGCTGTTCCATCTTCCTATTCTCTCTTTAGCAAGAGGTTCGAAGCCAAGAGGCTTGCTGTTTTAGCCTCAGCGAAAAATCGTCGGGGTCAAACCAAACAGTCGAACCTACTTCCCGGCATGAGATAGGCACGATGTTTCTTAAGTCTTTCTGGAACGCGCACTGTTCCCAGTCTGATTCGTGAAGCTTCGGCTCAAAGTATATTTATGCAGAAATGTACCTAGTGTCTAGGTGCCTTTTGGTGGATCGCCGCAGATCTGGGCTTTGTGTCTAAAATGGTTATCTGCAGACTTTGCGGGAGAGAGTTCAAGAATGAACACGGACTAATTGTTCACTTGGCAAGGACCCACGATATCCATGGAGTTCATGGACGACTCTCCCTAAAGGCAATCTATCGCGTTTTCCCCCTGCTGAAGAAGAGAAGGTGGAGCAGAGCCGAGAAGGTTTTGGACAATGTTGTAGACAAAAATGAGGAGGATGAGTGGATTGGGGGGTACGTTCAAGCCTTGAAGGGAATGATCCTGGCCTTGAAGACAGGACACGCGTCCCCCCAACCCTTCCTGTACAACCTTAAGAGTTATGACAGGCAGCGAATCGAAGAGGCAAAGGAGGGGTTCATTAGACTATCGAAGAAGCCTTTGAATACGGAGTTTGACGAGGGTTTCTTCAAAGCGTGGACTGATTACAGCCAATATCTCCTTCATCGACGAACCAAGCTCAGAAGCCAGGGGGAAGGAGGCTGAACTTTCTCCTTCTAGATGACCGGCATCTACTAGTATCGGCCCGCGAATTGGTGAGACATAAACCATAAGATTAATGAGAAGAGATGCTCGAGTTCTTCCAAGTCGAACAGGCTGATGGAGCCATAAAGAGTTGTCGGCAGAACGCGTGAAGAAGACAGTGCTCGATCCCTTTGGGCAAACAGTGGTAGAGGACTACAACAAACTATACGAAGAGTTCGGGATTCAGCCCTTTGAACCCTTAGTGAGTCAGGTGCCCAAGCCGAGCATGTACATGAGGCGCAACGTCATCTTTGGACACAGAGACTTCGACCGCATCTTAGAGGCTATGAAGAAACACGAGACATTTGCCGTCATGAGTGGCATCAAACCAACCGGAGAGTTTCATCCCGGAACCCTGATGACTGCTCGCGAGGTAATCTACTTCCAACAACAAGGGGCAAAAGCGTTCTATTGTGTCGCAGACGTGGAAGCATATGAGGACAACAGAATCCCCTTCGAAAGAAGTGAGAAATACGCTGTCGGCAACGTCGCCGATCTTCTTGCTCTAGGGTTTGATCCCAAGAGCGGCTGCATCTACCGGCAGTCCAAAGAGAATCGGGTGAAAGACTTGGCTATAATCTTCGGGAGAGGAGCAACCCTTGCCACGGTCAAAGCGATTTACGGTGAGCGGCATATCGGGCTCTACCTATCCGCTCTCATACAAGCCGGAGATATATTAATGCCCCAACTCGAGGAGTTCGATGGACCCAAACCCACGGTCGTGCCCGTTGCCGTAGATCAGGATCCTCACCTCAGATTCGCGCGAGACCTCGCGGCAAAATTTCGACGAAAGTACAACTTTGTCCCTCCCTCATCCACGGTTCACCGACTCATGAAAAGCCTCGATGGATCACCCAAAATGAGCAAACGAGACCCGATGAGCCACTTCACTTTGAATGAGACGCCGAAGACCCTTACCAATAAGATATTGAATGCCTTCACTGGCGGTCGGCCCACCGTAGAAGAACAGAAACGCCTCGGGGGTATCCCAGAGATCTGTCCCGTATACGAGCTAGACATGTACCACTTCGTTGAAGATGATGACCAAGTGATCAAGACATATCACGATTGCAGAAGTGGGAGACTACTGTGTGGAGAACACAAAGCCCGAACGACAGAGATCATCGTGAAATTCGTGAAAGATCACCAAAAGCGACGAAGCCGATACATCGACAAAGCTCGTGAGATTCTGAACGTTGCTTGAAATCGTCTAAGCAAGCCAACTTGATCGAGACGACAAAGTATAAATAACGTTCGAACTACTGATTGAGCGGTGGAAGGGATGCCCTGCCAATTTCGATCACCCTGACTTCCGTTCTTGTTTTGGGCAGTCTCAAGCATCTCGAATTGAAATCTTTAAAGTCTGCATCTGACAAAGCTATCCAGCGGCCTCACATTCCAACAAAAAAGACGCATTTTCACGGAGGACGATTTAATGGTTGAGCTTCGAGAAAACGAGCAAAGGACTCTACATGCATTGAAGAAGCTGAGCGGCAAGGGAAGCGTAGACCGCATACTGAATGCGAGTGGCTTGGTCCACGCAGCAGTCATGCGTGCGGCACTCGTTCTACAAGAAAAAGGACTAATAGAGATCCATGAAAGCAAGCAAACCATAATCACGCTCAGCGAGGAAGGAAGACGCTACGCGGAGAAGGGCCTTCCAGAAAAACGTCTCATCCAGTCGCTAATCAAGCTGGGCGGCGAAGCACCAGTGGAAGAAGCAGTTGAGAAGGCACGGTTGGACAAGAAGATCACTACTATCGCTCTAGGTTGGCTTCATCGTAAGGGCTGGGCGAAGCTGGATGAGAAGGCGCACGTATTGAGAAAGCTGAAAGAACCCAAAGTGGGAACCGACGAAAAGCTTCTGACCCTTCTAGACGACAAAGCTCCCTTGCGTGCGGAAGACCTGAGCGAAAAAATGCAGAAAGCTGCTGCAGCCTTGAAGAAGCGAAGGCTTGTGGAGATCGACGAGAAGACCTACAGGGAACTGGAACTGACGGATTCTGGTTGGAAACAGGTCAAAAGAGGAATCGAGATCGTTCAGGAGATCAGCCAGCTGACTCCAGAACTTATCATAACTGGGAAATGGCGAAAGGTGAGCCTCAGAAAGTTCGATGTAACCGCACCCGGCCCCGTCGCATATCCTGGGAAAATCCATCCTCTTCAGCAAATCATTCAGATGGTGCGAGACGCCTTTCTAGAAATGGGCTTCACAGAGATTCGCGGACCGATCGTCCAAACAGCCTTCTGGAACTTCGACGCGCTCTTCCAGCCTCAAGATCATCCCGCCCGAGAGATGATGGACACCTTCTACCTTTCCCACCCAGAAAAAGGCGGGCTGCCGAAGAAAGAGGTTCTAAACAAAGTGGCCCAAACCCATGAAAATGGGTGGACAACCGGTTCCCGAGGATGGGAATACGACTGGAGCCCTGACGAAGCAAGACGACTGATACTACGGACACACACAACAGCGGTGACAATTCGCTACTTAGCCGAACACAACAAGCCGCCAGTAAAAGTGTTCTCAGTAGACCGCATATATCGGAACGAGAAGGTTGACTACAAACACTTGGCGGAACTCCATCAAATTGAAGGGATAATCATGGACAAGGACGTTACCCTCCAAGACCTGCTAGGAACCCTGAAGGAGTTCTACCTCAAACTCGGCCTAGAGAAAGTCAAGTTTTGGCCAAGTTACTTCCCCTACACAGAACCATCAGCACAAGCCATGTTTTACGTGCCCGAGCTTAAGACGTGGGTCGAGCTTTGCGGCATGGGCCTCTTCAGACCCGAGGTCTTGGCGCCTTTTGGAATAGACTATCCCGTCTTGGCTTGGGGTGGAGGACTAGAACGCTTGGCAATGATAAAACTTGGCTTAGGCGACATTCGGTATCTGTACAAGAACGATTTAGGTTGGATCAGGAGGACCCCCTTATGCCCGCGATAATCCTAGAGCAAGAGCGCTTCTGTTCGTTCCTCGGCCGGCAATTGACTGTAGAGGAGATGGTGAAGTGGCTTCCTTGGCTGGGCCTCGACATTGAGGAAATTGGCGCAGACCATGTGAAGGTCGAATTCAACCCCAATCGCGTTGACTTCTGCAGCCATGCTGGGGTGGCGCGAGCCTTTCGCGGGCTCACGGGGTGGGAGACGGGGCTGCCTGAGTATGATGTTCAAGACGGAAATATCGTTCTAAATGTGGATTCGGTAGTATCTGAGGTGAGACCCCACATCTTGGGCGCGGTCGTACGCAACCTAGATCTTGATGAAGACGCTGTTGCCGAGCTCATGGAGATGCAGGAAGACCTCCACTGGGGAGTAGGTAGAGACAGGAAGAAGGCGTCCATAGGCGTGCACAATCTAGATGCCGTTAGGCCACCGTTCGTCTATACGGCGGCCGATCCGGATTTGCACAAATTCATACCTTTGGACAAGACTGAAGCTATGACGCTGAGAGAAATTTTGGAGAAACATGAAAAAGGCGTGGCATACAAACATCTCGTAGACTGGGCCCCAAAGTATCCTTTGATCACCGACAACAACGACAGAGTGCTTTCAATGCCCCCCATTATTAACGGCGAACTCACAAGGGTAAACGGAAGCACAAAGAACGTCTTCCTAGACGTGACTGGGACTGACCGCAAAGCTGTTGAAAGAAGTCTGAACGTTCTGGTGACTGCGTTGGCAGATATGAACGGCTCCGTTGAGCGCATCCAAGTCGTCTATCCAGAAGAGACAGTGATTTCTCCTCATTTAGCTGTTCGAGTAATGAACCTAAGAGTTGACTACGCTAATGAATTGTTGGGTCTTAAGCTTACCGAAACTGAAGCGGTGAACGCCCTCAGAAAGTCACGGTTAGACGCAAGGTCGTCAGGTGAGAGGCTTCTGGAGGTCTCGATTCCACCTTATCGAATCGATATACTCCATGAGGTTGACTTGGTCGAAGAAGTCGCCATAGGTTACGGGTACTTCAAGCTGACGCCAACCCGTCCTTCGACTGTAACGACTGGTAAGCAGCATTGGGCAAACGAAGCCGCTGAGCGTGTTCGCCAGATAATGACTGGCTTTGGTTTCATTGAGGCGATGAACTTCATTCTTACAAATGAAACTGACCAGTATCAGAGAATGAAAAAGAAAGTCAATAACATGGTAAGACTCGCGAATCCCGTCTCATTGGAGTATTCTATAGCCCGAAGGGATCTGCTCCCCGGTTTGCTGAGAAATCTGATGGACAACAGACATGAAAGCTATCCTCAACGAATCTTTGAAGTCTCAGACGTGGTGTATGTGGAGAAGAAAGCTGAGACCCGCAGTGCGAGGAGGCTCCATGTAGCAGGAGTCTCCTCTCATCCAACAGCCAACTTCACTGAGATGAGGTCCTACGCAGAGGCTCTCCTTGCTAACCTAGGTGTCAAAAAGCGGCAGATAAGAGAGGCGGCCCATCCGAGCTTTCTGCTGGGAAGAGTTGCTGACATATACGTCAGGCGGAGGAAGGTCGGTATTGTAGGAGAGATTCATCCGGAGGTCCTTAATAATTTTGAACTGGAAAACCCAACCAGCGCCTTTGAAATGGATCTTGAATGGATTGTGATCTAGGGACGACTCAACGATGCATGTAGGTCAGCTTAGAGAAGCCGCTGTAATGGAAAGATGCAGGAAACCTTATCTCAACTGAATCCAGTCTTTTTAGTAGCGATGAAATGAGCAGCCTGCAATCCCACCGAAACCTTCACAGGGCTCATGCAGACGGACCCTACAGAGACCGGTGATCAACACCTGCCATTGACGGAGGGTTTACCCAGGCATGGGACACGGTGGGCGCGGGTGCCTCCAACCTGCGTCTGAGAGAGCTCGACTAAGAGGAGCGAGAGGCTCTGCAATGAAGTTGAGTGTTGGTTACGCAGGACACAGCACCCGCGAAAAGAGCTTTTAAGGCGCTTCGTATCCAAGACAGAAGAGAAACACCGGGATCATCAGGCGTGTCAAGTTTGGACATCGAGACGAGGATTGAGCTGTTAAGACGACCGCCGACCGAGGAGATTCTCACTCTCCGGGACTTGAGGCGGCTTCTGGAGACCAAGGAACATCCGATAGCCTATAACGGTTGGGAACCCTCCGGCCTCGTCCATCTGGGCACCGGCTTGATATGCGCGTACAAGATGAAAGATCTCATAGACGCGGGGATACACTTCAAGGCCTACTTGTCAACATGGCACGCATGGCTAAACCGGAAACTCGGCGGCGACATGGAACTAATCCAAAAGTCTGCCGACCACTTTCGGCACTCATGGATCGCCTTAGGCGTGCCCAAAGACAAAGTGGAATTCATCTACTCAGATCAACTCTACCAAGATCTGGACTACTGGGAGAAGACGATCTCCGTCGCGAAAAACTTGACCATCGCTCGAGCGAGAAGAACGTTAGAAATCGCGGGCCGAGAAAGAACAGAGGCCAGACATGTCTCCGACTTCATGTACACTCCCATGCAGGTGGCGGACATATTCCAGCTCGATGTCGACATCTGCCAACTAGGCTTAGATCAAAGAAAGGCTAACGTGGTCGCCAGAGAACTCGGAGATAGGTTAGGCTTCTGGAAACCCGTCTGCGTGCACCATCACATCCTGTCAGGCCTCCAGAAACCAGCGATCTGGCCGATTCCTAGAGGAAAAGAGAAGGAAGTTATGCTATCGGCGAAAATGGCCAAGAGCATGCCAGAAACGTGCATCTTCATATACGATTCTCCCGACGCCATAAAACGAAAAATCTCAAACGCCTTCTGTCCCGAAAAAGAAGTCGAATTCAACCCCATTCTAGGATACTGCAAATACATCATATTCCGGGAACTCGAAACCTTTCGAATCGAACGACCTGTTAAATACGGTGGAAATGTCGAATTCGACAGCTATGAGGAACTACAGCGCGTCTATAGGAAAGGCGAACTGCATCCTAAGGATTTGAAGAGCGCCGTCGCAGAGAGACTAGCGGAGATACTGCAACCAGTCAGAGAATACTTTGAAAGGAACAAAGAAGCCAGAGAATGTTTGGAGACGGTAAGACGAGCGAAAATCACAAGGTAGACCCGTTGTCAAGTACCTTGAAAGAGCGGTTGGAAAACGTTCTGCAACTTATAGAGCGGCTAGAAGATGAGTCTGCCAAAGGGATGCCTATCGTCGTCGAAGGTCAGAAGGACGTCGTGACGTTGCGTAATCTGGGAATACAGGGTGACATCCTCTCAGCCAAATCCTCAGGAAAATCCCTTCTCGATGTCATCCGAGAGGCCGAAGCCCGAAAAGGTGATGAAATCATTCTCTTGTTTGACTTTGACAGGCGCGGCGTTGAATTGACCAAACGCATAGCCCAGTGGCTAGAGAGAAGGCGAATCAAAGCCAACCGGTTCTTTTGGAGGAGATTAAGAAGCATGGTGAGAAAGGACGTCAAAGACGTGGAAGGCCTAGCAGCCTACTTGGACACCTTACGAAAGAAAGCTGGAGACTAGATCAGTAAAGTATAAGAGGTGGAAAGGTATTAAACGCTGAACCATCTCTACATTCTTTTGAGAGGTTAAATTCGTGATTGAGGTGAAGGATTATGGGTTCATCACAAACGGTTACTGCAAAGTATGTAATTCGAGCCCAATTCAACGTGGAGGGCGTAGTTGAAAAACCAGACGTTATCGGAGCAGTTTTCGGGCAGACGGAAGGTTTGTTCGGTCCTGACCTGGATCTCCGAGAACTCCAAAAGTCGGGTAGAATCGGAAGAATAGAAATCAAGTTAGAGTCGAAAAAAGACAAAACAAATGGCAATATCGATATTCCCACAAGCCTAGATCGTGTCACCACTGCCATCATAGCCGCAAGTATTGAGAGCATAAACAGAGTGGGTCCCTGCGAAGCAAACGTTACTGTGAAAGAGATTGAAGACATCCGCGACGCTCGGCGAAGCGCGATTATCACCAGAGCAAAGGATATCCTTCAAGAGTGGACTCTCAAAACGGTACCTGAGACAGAGGACATCTACCGACAGGTGTCAGAAGCACTCAGATTAGCTAGAGCAGAAAAATACGGCTCCGAAGGCCTCACAGCTGGACCAGATGTTGCTTCATCTAAAGAGATAATCATAGTCGAAGGCCGGGCCGATGTCATAAACCTGCTGAGGTCAGGAATCCAGAACGTTATCGCTCTTGAAGGCGCGAAGATACCCGAGACCATAATCAAACTGTCCCGTGAAAAGGAAGCTACGGCTTTTCTCGATGGGGATCGAGGTGGGGATCTCATACTCAAGGAACTATTGCAAGTAACGAACATCAAGTACGTTGCTCGCGCACCGCGAAAAAAAGAAGTGGAAGACCTAACTCCTGGGGAAATTGAAACAGCCCTGCAAAAGAGAGTCCCCGCCAAAAAGCCCAAAGCAAAGAGAAAGCAACCCAAGGTCAGACTGCCCAAACGCGTTGTCGATACTGCAAACAAGCTCGAAGGAACTCTAGAAGCTGTTCTGTTCAGCAAAGACATGAAAGAAATAGAACGCCTGCCAGTAAGCGAACTCGCTGACAAGCTGAACGACGTGAAAGATGTAGACACCGTGGTCTTCGACGGCGTGATAACGCAGCGACTCGTCGATATAGCGAGCAAGAAGATCATCAGCTACCTAGTGGCAGCGCGAATCTCCGACAAAATAAAACAACCGCTAAACATGAACTTGATCACCTTAAAAGAGATCAAGGGCTGATCTCCCATACACTCCATCTGGGCATCCACTAGGTGCAATCCAGAAGCCAGAAACCATTCTCTCTCACTTGGAATGCGCAAGATAGAACGCCATATATGCTTCGAACACGTGTTGGTAGTGACTGTCTGATACACGTGGCCACGGCTTGGAGAGTGCGTCCTTCTGAAGATTCTGAGAAGCAAGCTGAAGAAAGGCATAGTCAAGGTTCGCCCGGAGAGCCTCGATGATTTGTGGCATTTGTACAACATCATTCTCAAAAATGATGAAGTGCGTGCCCGGACGACTCGCGAAGTAAAGGTGGATGAGCGATACGCCCGTCCCCAAAGAGGCAAGCGGGTGTCTGTCTTCCTCGGCGTCAGAGTCGCGAAAGTCTTCTGGGACAAAACGTTGAACCGGTTGAGGGTGCACGGAATCGTCTGTGACGCACCAGATAAAGTGAGCGTGAAGGGATCCCGCCATACCATAAACGTCACCGTGAACAAGCCGATAACAGTCGTGAAGTCTGATTGGCTCAAACATCAGCTCGATCGCCTGAAGAGAGCCAGCCAGGCGACCGTCTCCCCCATCATAGTGGTTTCAATCGACAATGAGGAGTATTCCGTAGCGGTGTTAAGGCAATACGGAATCGACGTCAAAGTGGAGGAGAAAACCAAGCTTCCAGGAAAGATGGAGGCCGAAAAGAGGACCCAGGCCAAGCGTGAGCTGCAAAAGAATACTCTGGCATCGGTGAGAGCGGTATGGGCAAATCTGCGTAGTCCCATCGTCGTGATTGGAGTTGGATTTGCCAAGAACGACCTTGTCCAATACGTGAACAGAACTGCACCAGATATCGCGGAAGCCATTATTGACGTGAAAAGCGTGAATAGCGCTGGCGTAGCTGGAATACACGAAGCTTTGCGGTCTGGGGTCTTCACGAAAGCTTTGAAGCACGTGCGTATTGCTGAGGAATCCAGTCTTATGGAAGAGGTCTTGGCCCGGCTCGGTAAAAGCAGTCTGGATGTGACTTATGGGTTTGCAGAGGTCGAGAAAGCTAGCAGCTACGGGGCGGTGGAGACGCTCCTCGTGGCAGATGTCACGTTGAGGGAGATGGCTGAAGAAGAGAGGACGGCTCTTGAAAGGGTGATGAAGACGGCTGAGGACAAGGGTGGGCACGTTGTCGTGATTAGCACGGAGCATGAGGCTGGAGCGAAATTGCTTTCGCTGGGCGGTATGGCTGCGCTTCTGCGATTCCCAATCGGCTAATGTTGAAAAGGCTATTTTTCTTGACGTTTGAGGCGTCTGCGGACAGCCGGATTCTGATCTGCAAGGTTCTTGAGAACCATCTCAAAGGTTTCGTCGGGAGCCAATTGCCTCTTGATGAAGACTCCCGTTCTGCCGACTTCGTTGCGGCGCATGAGAGCGTGGACGCGGTCGAGGACGGTGTTTAAAGAAATCCCCAAGAGGTGAGCAACGGTTCGTTCACGACCTACTATTGCACTTTCGACGTGGCCGTCAGATGTGGGTTCGATCAACATGAGCCTCTTGTCTACGCCGAGGGTTCGTCTGTCTTCGTTAAGGGTAGAAAGCGTTGCCATGCCTCCGAATTTGTAGAATTCTTTCTCTACTGGACGGAGTTTCACGAGCGGGAAGGAGATTGATCTTTGGTTGTCTATCTCGATATATCCTTTTACAGCGTAGTAGGGCGTGGCCTGCATAACGATCCTGCGACTAACTTGAATGTTGCTCCGTTCGAGCTCGTTTTCTATCGCAAAGGAGGATAGGGGGTCTGCGACGAGAACGTCAATGTCACTTTTTGCTGAAACGTCGCCTCTAGCGATGCTTCCGTGCACGATGGAATGCAGATGAGAACGCTTTAGTATGGTCATTAGTTCGATCGCTTTTGACCTCAATTCTTCCAGTAGTTGCCAGTGATTGGAAGGATAGACAACTTCCAGACGTTCGGCGCGTGTCATAGGCTTTTTGGTCATGGCGTTTACCCGTTGGAAGTGGAGAGTTTGACCAATTACAGATTGGGGATGCCCCCTTCTATGGTTTTTGAGCGCAGCTGATTTGCGCGTTGGACTCAGTTGCGTTCTCTTGACCACGCACTTGCATCGAATGGGCTTCTATGGTCATCACCCCGAGAGGGTCTTGACAACAGCACGTGTCGATGTTGATGTCCCACAACAACTATACTGAAGTGGTATTCTTTAGTAGATTCCAGCTGGTAGTGGCTGCGGCCAGAATCGCGACCAACTGCCAGAATCAAAGTTGAAATGACAATGTCCAAATGTACACTGTGCAAGGGAAAAGCGGCGGTGTACTCCAGACCATACTCTGGAGAAAGCCTCTGTAGCAAATGCTTCACCCGATCTCTAGAAGATAAGGTTCGAGCTACGATTTCCGAATATGACATGCTTCAACCTACGGACAAAATAGTCGTCGCCGTCTCGGGCGGAAAGGACAGCGTCACCCTTGCCCACATCCTGACTAGGATAGAAAAGAAATTCCCAAGAGCCTCCGTCACTGCGGTAACGATAGACGAAGGTATCCGCGGTTATAGAGATGAAGCGTTGAGAACCGCAACGAAGATCTGCCAAGAACTGGGAATACCTCATAGGATCGCCTCCTTCAAAGACATGTATGGATACACTCTGGATGACATGGTAGGTATCATCGATAAGCGAGAAGCGAAGGGGCTAACCCCCTGCTCGTTCTGTGGAGTATTGAGAAGGCAGGCACTAAACACGACCACTCGCAAAGCAGGTGCGGACAAGATCGCGACGGCCCACACCTTGGACGACGAAGCCCAAACTATGCTTCTGAATATCATGCATGGAGACGCCGAACGACTAGGACGTGTCAAACCTGTCCTGATGAAGGCTCACCCGAAGCTCGTGCAACGTGTGAAACCTTTCTGCGAAATTCCAGAACGAGAAGTCGTGCTTTATGCGTACCTGAAGCAGATCGACTACCAAGAGGGACCGTGTCCGTATGCAGGTGCTGCATTAAGAAATGATGTAAGGGCTATGCTGAACAGAATGGAAGAGAAGCACCCGGGCACGAAGTTTGCTATCTTCAGATCGATCGAGAGAATAAGACCTGCACTGGAAGCCGCGAGAGAAGCGGTGGAGCTGAGAGAATGTCGAATTTGTGGAGAACCGACTGTAGGCGAAACCTGCAAACCATGCCAGATGTTACAGGAGCTGCGTGCACCTTGAGATCGTAGGGGAAAATATTTTACAATTACGTTACTTTCTACCAGAAACGGGAGCTACTTTTGACCCTCCTCTCTGACAAAGAAATACTTGAACATTTGAAAAGGGGCAAGATACGAATCACGCATTTCGAACCCTCTTGCCTCAACCCTGCTGGCTACGACTTGCGATCCGCCAAAGAATTAACCATTAAACCCAAACAACACAGCCTAATCGCAACTCTGGAAACGGTCGAACTCGATTTGACGATAATGTCCACACTTCACATACGTTCATCATTGGCAAGAGAAGGCATCATCGGAAGTTTTGCTGTGGTAGATCCCGGATTCTGTGGGCAACTCACGCTGAACCTCCATAACGACGGAGAGCGTGCCGTCAGAGTGAGGAAAGGCGAACCAATAGTCCAGATAGTCTTCCACAAGCTCGGAAAAAGGGCAATGAAGGGTTACAGCGGAGTATACCAACATAGCAAAGGAATCGTAAGAAGCAAAAGAAGACAGTCCGAGGAAGCGACGGGTCACCTTGGCTCGACGCCCAGTTTCCAACAGGCCGTCCAGCATCCGAACTCATACCCGCAACCCCCCAAGCGCTAAACGTCCAAGCTTAGGTTGCTCCCTCCCGGGCCTAGCCAGATTCACCTGGCAAACGCAGTAAACAGCCTCCCTACGAAGACTGCCCCGCGACCGTCAGCCCCAGGGGACGGATACTCATGGTCAGAGACTGGGGAGCCATGCTGGTCTTTGAAGCCTCACCAAGGCTCTCAGCCCGTCATATAGAGGGTTTACGGTTCAAGGGACCCCTAACCCCTCGCCTAAGACCCGCCGCAAAAGGAATTGGTGTTCTTGAAAGGTATAAAAGTTTGTCAGAGCCAGAGCCCTCAAAAAAATTGAGAATAAGACATGGGGTATCAGATTGCGAGAGCATTTGAGAATTTCTAGATAATGTGAACGCGACCTCGCCTTTTCCCACATGGTTCTGGGTCTTTATTGACGGAGCACTGCAATTTGGGATTCTGCGACTAGGAAAGAAGTAGGCAATGTCGAGAGACACTATCAGATTACCAGGAGTCAGATTAGTGCGAACTTGCCATCTTTTCTAGACGACATATTCGATTTCTTTCTGGAGAAAGGGATTGTAGCCTAAAAGCGCGTCATATGTGTGATCGCTTACACCATTCCGAGAGAGGGCGAGGCATTGATGAAAACAACACCTTATCAGGTCAAGGTTGGAACCAGACTCCAGATGCCTCTCTTCGTTCGGGTCGAGAAGCAGAGCAACGAAATCGCATGGGGTCAGTTCTAGACAAGTCTTGTTTTCCTTGTTGAATCTCACGACTTCTGAATTGAAGCATGTCATGAAGAGAGAGAAACCTATCTTACAACGCTGACAGACTTCTACCGTCGATTGTGACACTGCCGCAGCCTCCCCTCTCACATCCAACCGCTCCTTACTATTTTCACAAAGTAATGGATAAAACTTTGGGAAAAGGAAAACATGTATGGTGTTCACATATCTCCTTGCTGTTTGCGTCTAGCGAAAATGAGGGCACACCCTACACTAGCTTTTTAGACAGTGAGGAAATACGCTAATGCTATGACTATTGAATCGTATATCCCGTGCATCAGTGCGGAAGCTGTAGTATTCTCACCGGTCTTTTGCCAAACATAACCCAGGATCAGCCCTCCAAAAGCCGTAGGAATAACGGAATACGGACTAACAAGACTGTGCCCAATCCCAAATAGAACAGAAGCAATCAACAGGCCCTTGGTTTTGCCAAAAGAATTTTCGAACCCCTTCTGGACGAAACCTCGAAAGGCCACCTCCTCAACAGGGCCAACCAAGACTAGAGAGAGGACGATCATAGCGACAAGTTGGAGTGCATCTCTCGGGATCACAAGCTTCGCCACCAGCTCCGCAGTGGGATCCGGACCAAACATGACTTCTTGTCCAATTGAAATGCCTACGCCCAGCAGATAAAGAGGCGCTGCAGCAATGGTAACAATGGTTAGGATTCGAAGGCTAGTCTTCTTCAAGCCCAACTCTTTCCAACTAGCCCTTTTGTGTCTGGCAAACACTAGCGTGACTCCGAGAATGATGAGCTCATTGACAGGCAGGGATATGAGGGCGAGCGGAAAGGGCAAATCCAAGTAGTCTATCTGCAAGCCGAGAAGTACTAGTTCTACTATGATCGAACCTAGAAAGATTCCACCGATCACGCTGAAATAGCAGAAGAGTGCTAGCTTCGCTTTCCACTCAGTATGATTTTCCAAGGGTGTGCCTTCCAGGTCCCGTTTCGTTGGGATCTTGTGGATCTAGTAGAATCAATTGTCTGTGGCAGTTTTATGACTTGCGAAAATTCTGGAGTATTCGATTCTCAGGTCTGGCGCTGGTAGGGGAAATGGTGCTCCGGCCGGGATTCGAACCCGGGTCTTCGGCTCTCTTCCGTTACCGAACGGCGAAAGGCCGAAATACATGGTTCACCGCGTGTTTAACCTGGCTATACTTGGCAGAAAAGGAGTTGTGTACTTCCTTCTTCTACCGGAGCCTCAGACCGGAGCATTCAAGCAGATAGTTCATCCTTCAGTTTTAAGTTTTCTCTATCAAAGAAAGAGCGCGCATCGCAATTGGTATACTCGTATTCCCAGCCTTAGAACGAGATTTTAGCTGAGAAGGGCTCTTCTCCAAACACCTTGGCAGCCGCGGACCCTACTTTTTCACGGTTTTCTTCTTCGGCATATACTCTGAGGATATTCATGAATCCTTTGAGAACGTCGAATACCCCGGATACGTCGCTCAGACGGCCTGCAATCTTTTTTCCCTCTTTCGTCTTCTGAAAGACTGGAATCTCCATCGGCTCCAGCAAAACCGAATGGCGGTATGGGACGGAGGGAACCGTTGGTACATCGATTATGACTGACTGGGGCTCCACTCCGGCTTCTGAAGCGATCTTGTTTCGCATCTGGTCGCGTATGTCCCCGACACCGAAGATGTCTGTCATCGTCTTTTCTCTCATGTAGAAAGTTCTCTCGTAGACTCGTTTGAGCAACTTTCGTCTTTCTAGGTTTTCCATTATCCGCTTCGACTTCTCGCAGGCTTTGAGCATAGTCCAAGTTGTGTAGTCATTAAGGGTGAGATACTCCTCTGGCGACTGGAAATCTACAAGGCCGAGCTCGTCTTTTGCTTCTTCCATTGCCATGGCAATCATTATCTGCGCTGCTCGACCCACTCTGTGAAAGTATATGCTTTTGAAGGATTCGATGCGGGCTAAGATGAAAGATTCCAGAGCTGAGAGAGCCCCCAGATTCACGGCAAGGTTCTCGTCTAATATGTCCAGCATGTGAATGAGGCGGACGATATCTACGTAGCCGTATTCCGCGCCAGTGTGGTACGTATCACGGACGACGAAGTCCAGTTTATCTACATCTACCGCACTTCGAATCATCTGATCAATGAAAGCCTTGCCCGGTTTGTTCAAACGTCCGACTGCAAGTCGGCTGATCAAGTCAGCGTCATACCCAAGACTATTGATTACATCTCCAAGTTCGGATTCTCTGACGATCCATGTAGTCATGTCTTCATGGGTTTTACTGAGAAACTTTACTAGTAGGTGTTCGAAAACGTGAGAGAAGGGGCCGTGTCCCACATCATGGAGTAGCGCGGCGATTCTGATGGTTTGAACTTCGTCTTTGGAAATGTATTGGGAGACGTTGGGATTTTCTAATAGGAGACCCGCGAGATGCATGACTCCGATTGAGTGTTCAAACCTGGTATGGTTGGCGCCGGGATAGACAAACTCCGCTCCTGCAAGTTGTCTCAACCGATGAAGCCTCTGAACTGGGTAAGAATCGACGATTTCCTTTTCAACTTCGGTTATGTAAACATATCCATGGACAGGATCTTTAATTTCCCCCCAGTACCGCTTCATCCAAGATTCCTCCTAGTCTTCTCAATCTTGAATACCATTATTAAGACAACCGATGTTTATAATGGATGACACGCTGAGGCTGACCAAGAATGAAACGTGGCGTCTTCATCTGCATTGAAGGAATCGACGCCAGTGGGAAGACAACCCATGCCCACAGACTTGTGAGAAGTCTACGACGAAGAGGAGTCGATGCTATATACACCACTGAGCCCAGCCAAGGCGATATTGGAGAGTTCATCAGGAAATACGTTCTCCAACGAAGAAAACGCGTACAAACCGTGATAGAGGCACTCCTCTTCGCAGCGGATCGTGTCGATCACTTGGAAAGGAAGATCAAACCTGCACTCCAGCAGGGAAAAACAGTGGTCTCGGACAGATATGTCTTCTCATCGTTAGCTTACCAAGGAGCGGCTGGACTGGACCTCAGATGGATTGAGGAGATAAACAAACTGGTTGTTGCGCCGGATCTGGCAATATTCATCGACGTTCCACCAGAAGTTGTGGTTAGAAGAATAAGACGTGAGAAGTCAGTTATGGAAAGGCTGGAGACTCAGCGTAGGGTTAGAGAGGTTTACCTGAAGTTTGTGGAGAACGGACGACTTGTACCGGTTGACGGAAACAGAGCGAAAGATGAGGTAGCTGGAGACGTCTTGACACTTGTCCTCCAGGTTCTGAATAAGCAGAACTAGTCCGATCCGTCAGCATGCATGCAACTCTTCTTCTTTTTCGGCACGTTTTCTCCATGTTTGAAGAGTTGGGACTATGCTATAGGATTCGCTTTCCCAGTTCAGTGAGAGCTGGGTTGAAGCTAGGGCTGGATTCCTTATCTACAGGGCCTGCAATTTTCCAATGCTCAATGGTTGCAGGCTCTTTCGGGCAAGATCTTCGTTGATGTTGTTTGCCATGAAGAGAATTAGTTTCTCCAGAGGGATTCGTTGTGTTCCTCGCTCATGGTGGATCAGGATTTCTCCGCCGTTTCCGCGGAACGTGAAACGGATTAGATGATAGTCAAACTTCAAGGGAACACGTTTTCCCTTCTTGTTGACAGTATGGTATTGGATAGCACAGAGGATGTCCAATGTCCGCAATTCCGTTTTCATGATGTAAGTTCTGAATCTCTCGAGTTCCCTTTGATTGAAGTAGTTGAAAACCATATCTTCTGCTGCTCCCAACTCGAAACATACCTCGCACTGATGCGACAGATGAGGGTCTATTGTGTCTAGGGCATGGACTTCGTGGTTCAAATGATGAACACCGGAAAGAATCGCCAATTGTAAATCTCTTACAGAATTTTGGCTTGTGAAGCGTGCACGGCCATGAATGACTTCTGGAAAGTTCTCGTAGAGTCCTAGCAAGCTCAACTCCCTAGGTCAGCTTCAGCTTCTCCTCATCTTCTTTATCTTTTCCAGATTCTCAAGCAAGGTGGACAGGATTGCTCCGAGTTTTTGGAGCTCTGTGGGGTCTTTCTCAACCTTGAGTTTCGCTTCTATCTCCTTTATCTTTGAGAGAACGGTCGACTCCAAGGTGTTTAGAAGCATGGGGCCTGTAGCCTCAACGGGCTGTTCACCTTCCTTTACAACTATCACGCGTTTCTGGCATTTCGCGCACCATAGGTCTCCACTTCTCAACTTGAATAACGGTGAGGCACACGCCGGGCATGCAAGTTCGGTCAATGCAGCGCCTTGCCTTAGTAGGTCGACCATGGCTTGGATATCTGTTGACTTTCTAGCCAATCTTGACCCTCGAAACCTAGGCTGACAATAGGTAATAAACGCCCTGGTGCTACCTTATACAGCTTTGCCCTTTTCCGTTTGTACGTGGTAGGAGTTTCCACTTCCAAGAATTGATGCTTCTACTGGAAAAAGGGGTGCCTACGGTGAGTTTGAGAGCCCGAAGAGCGAATAGTATAAATTGATTCATCGGTGAAAGATAGCAGTGCGTGGTCTGACCGTCGTGCACGCAGTCCCATCGGGGGCTTCTGAATGGTGAGAAAGAAGAAACTGAAAGAGTATGAAGAGAGGATAAAGCAAGCGATGAGCATCCTCGGGCTGATTTCAGAAGACACTACGACGCCTCGGAACATAAGGAGAGCTGCGAAACAGTCGATGGACGTCCTCGAGTTGCGGCAAGACACACCCGCCGTAAGGGCTTCCAATGCTATATCCATTCTGGACGAAATCTTGCAAGATCCCAACATGCCGCCCTACACGAGAGTGAAACTGTGGAATGTGATGAGCCTCCTTGAAGCCATCAAAGACTAATTTCATCGAGGACAATCGCCAAATGCTTTCTCGTATTCCGGATTCGTGATCGCGTTTTCCCAGTTTTTCGTCTCTTCCTAAAACATATATCCGAGTTGTAGCATGTAGGTTTGGGCCTGCAGAGGGGATCCGTCTTGAAATACGATGTGATAATTGTTGGTGCTGGTCCGGCTGGCATATTCTCCGCCATCGAGCTTGCCCAAAACACAGGGCTCAGCTTGCTCATGTTAGACAAGGGACCTGACCTCGAACAGCGGAAGTGCCCCGCCAGCAGAGGTCTAGGGTGTATAAATTGTCAGCCGTGTTCTCTACTGTCGGGTTGGGGCGGAGCGGGGGCCTTCAGTGATGGCAAGCTGACCTTGTCGACAGAAGTTGGCGGATGGTTAGATGAGTACCGCACCAAGGAAGAACTCGCGAAACTTGTGGGGTACGCGGATGACGTTTATGTCAAGTTTGGGGCGCCTCAGCGGGTCTACGGAACAGATTTCGATAGAATCGATGAGATTGAGCGTAATGCAACTCTCGCCGGTCTGAAACTGGTTCCACAAAGATTACGTCACATGGGTACCGAAAAGTGTGCTGAGACCTTACGGAAGATGAGGGGCCATCTCAAGGACAACGTCGAGGTCCGAACACGAACTAACGTGAAGAGTCTCATGATCAAAGATGGCGAGATCAAGGGTGTGGAGACCACCAAGGGTGAGAAGATCCGTGGAAAGTACGTGGTGGTGGCTCCGGGCAGAAGCGGAGCTGAATGGCTAAAGAGTGAGGCGGAAGCTTCGGGGCTAAAAACCCTGAACAACCCGGTTGACGTGGGAATTAGAGTGGAAGTTCAGGCTCCTGTGATGGAGGAATTAGCCGAGGTGCTCTACGAACCCAAGCTCATCTACTACTCCAAGTCCTTCGACGACCAAGTGCGGACCTTCTGTGTTGCGCCTGAAGGCGAGGTCATAACAGAGTCGTATGAAGGCGTCTTGACCGTGAACGGGCAAAGCTACGCGGAGAGGAAAACTGGAAACACTAATTTCGCTATCTTGGTCACAACGTCCTTCACAGAACCGTTTAGGGAACCTATTGCGTATGGGAAATACCTCGCGCGGCTCACAAACCTTCTCAGCGGAGGCGTAATAGTTCAAAGACTGGGCGACTTGCAGGCTGGTCGGCGATCGACCGACGAAAGAATCGAAAGGAGCATAGTAGTCCCAACACTGAAGAACGCTACTCCGGGTGACTTGAGCTTTGTGTTGCCATACCGGTACCTGGCGGATATCCGCGAGATGCTTCAGGCTCTGGACCAAATCGCGCCCGGCGTGAACGCGAAACACACGTTGTTATATGGTATTGAAGTGAAATTCTATTCATCGCGGCTGGAATTGAGCGATTGTCTCGAAACGAAGATTCCCAACCTGTTCACGATCGGGGATGGAGCAGGAGTGAGCAGAGGCCTCGTTCAAGCCTCCGTCTCGGGTGTTATGGTCGCTAGGGAAATCGCCGAGAGAGAGAAATAGACGACCCCGTGGACTGTGCGAGCCTAATGGGGACGCCTCACGGCTGTTCTGAAGCGTTTCCTGAAAATCGCATCGAGCTGTTGTGGTGGGGCCGCCCGGATTCGAACCGGGGTCAAGAGAGCCCAAGTCTCCTAGCCTAGACCATGCTAGCCGACGGCCCCAACGACGTCTTACGAGTAGTTTTACATAAGAATTATACTGCAGTCTAAAACTATTGCCCTAGATAGGTTCGCCGACTTCCCACTTCGGAACAGTCGAAAGAAGTCCCCTCAAATCCCATCGTTCCTGTATTCGGGGTGACATAATCCAGAACTCTGACGATCGGCTGGGCGCTCTTGAATAATACGTATTTTCTGAACTGCCTGAAGTTGCTAGCCCTAATTTTTTAAACTAAATCAGCACATTACGGGTCCGTGTGGTGATTAGTTTTGTCCCGTCGGCGGAAACGAGGTCTTCGTGTGCTGAAGGCAGCTTCGTCCCGTTTGAGACTGAACATTCTGACGCTCTTACTTGATAGAGGGCCGCTTTCTTACACGGAGATTATGAGGATCCTACGGCTCAATCCAAGTCGGGATGCTGGCAGATTCGCATATCATCTGAAGTATCTTCTCAAAGAGCGGCTAGTCGAACCCGATGTCGAGAAAAAGAGGTACTGTCTAACAGATCTCGGACGTTTGATCATCAGCATGACAGAAGAGATTGAGGAGCAATTCTTCACGCGAAGGAAGATGGTTGTACGCACTTCGCGGTTGGCGATGGAGGAATTCGACAGAGACAAAATCGCTGGGGCACTAATTACCGAGGCCGCCGTTCCTGTAGATTTGGCGCAGAAGATTGCTCGCGAAGCAGAGAGTCGCCTATCCGAGTTCAAGACTAAATATCTTACGGCCCCGCTTATACGAGAATTCGTCAACGCTATACTTATTGAGAAAGGGCTCGAAGAGTATCGGCACAAGCTGACCCGGCTGGGACTCCCCGTCTATGATGTCACCCAACTCATCAAGTCGATGGGCTTCATGTCTCTGGGCGTTGAATCAGTTCACAAGGCTGCGGGTGACGCAGTAGTTGAAGAGTACACACTTTTGAACGTACTTCCTAGGAGCATCGCCGACGCCCATCTTTCCGGAACTCTGCATATCAACAATTTGGGCTCTTGGATATTGAAACCTACAGAATTCATGCATGATCTCCGTTTCTTTTTCAGGCATGGATTGGACCTTGGCAGAACCGGATTGCGAGGTGCATCGTATCCTCCTCCCAAGAACATCGAGTCCGCTCTTCTGACAGCACATAACATTCTCCAAATCGGAGCCACAGAAATCTGTGGAGAACAGGCCTTTGACTATTTCAACATCTTTCTGGCGCCCTTTGCCCAAGGGCTGGCTGAGGAGCGAATAGGCGACGCTCTTCGCATGTTTCTCTTCAACTTGAACCGCACATCAACAGGTCGAGGATTTCCTGGCGGAACTTCGATCGGTCTAGAGTTGGTCCTTCCCGATTTCCTCAACGACGAAGCCGCTATCGGTTCAGGTGGAGAGACAAAGGGTTGCTACGCGGACTTTGCTGACGAAGCCAAACTAGTAGCGTCGCTGATTCTGGAGATCATGTCGGAAGAAGACACGCACGGACCTCTGTTTAGCCCCAGTCTGATCGTGAAGGTTCGACCAGAAGTCTTGACGAGCAAAGAGTGCGAAGCTCTCCTGTTCGCAGCCCACAAGCTTGCTGCGGAGAAGGGGCTCCCCTACTTCGCAAACCTCTGCGGACAAGAAGGAGAACAAACTTCCTACATTGCTACAGGATGCAGATTAGCGACCGACTGGAAGAAAGATTGGGAATTAGACACGCTGCGAACCGGTACCTTAGATCGCGTCACGATAAACTTGCCTCGCGCCTCCTACAAAGCTGAACACGACAATACCCGGTTCTACGGGTTCTTGGAAGACCAGCTTGAGATGGCGTTACAGGCTTTAGAGATAAAATACCAGATAATCCAGAAACGTTCAAGAGAGGATTTGCTTCCCTTTCTGATGCAGAAGGCAGATGGCGACCCTTACTTCAGGCTCCAAAACGCCTCCAGAATCGTGAACTTCGTGGGGCTGAACGAAGCAACACAGTCACACGTGGGAAAACCGCTGTACAAAGATCGCAAAGCTCTAGATTTTGCCGAAGAGATTGTATCCAATCTTTTCCACAATATTCAGAGACGCTCCAAGAAGCCAGAGATTCGCGCCCTGCTGTCTATGAGTTCTAACGTCGACGCCGCCAGAAGACTAGCGAAACTGGATGTGGAGAACTACGGATGGGCAAAGGTTCATGCGCAAGGCGCCAGGGAACAACCATTCTACACCGACTTGGTTGCTGTACCTTTGACAAGCGAGATCCCGTGGGAAGACCGTCTAGATGTGGAAGGAAAGTTTCATGGGATGACCCTTGGAGGCCATCTGAGTATTGTCCAGCTGGGCAATTCCGAGATGGATGCCAACTCACTCTTGTCAGCCACCCGAAAAATCACGCGGACTCATTCCGCGGGGCTCTACACGTACAACAGACATCTCTCGTATTGCGCGGGATGCCGAAGGACGTTTTGGGGGGTGTTGGCCAAGTGTCCGTCTTGTGGGTCAGTTGATAGGCTTTCCAGTATCAGCCGTATCTCAGCCAAACCTGTGCCCTCATCTTTTTGGGATTCTGCAGCCCGAGCCGCTTTGCTAGAGAGAGTTTCGTACCACGTAGCTTGATAGACTTTTACAAGTTCAATTGCAGAAGAACGCATTCTCTCGGACTGTTTTTCTACCTTTACGCTTTGGCTTGGGGTCTTTACAACAAATTCCAGAAGCGAGTTCTACAGATTTTTAGATAAACCTGTTTACTAAATTTTACAACCCAAACCCGCTTAAAGGCTACGTTGCACTCTTTGTTGAGGAGTTGTTCTCATGGGTGATATGGAGTATTCCGGTGTCTCTAGTGAGCGTTTCACAAGAGCGGGGGAGATGACCGTTTACACATCTCCTGGATGCTTCAGATGCGAAATGCTGAAGAAATGGTTGAAAAGCAGAAACCTCGCGTTCGAAGAGAAGAGCCTGGATGACGTTGATGTAATGGCTGATCTAATTATGCGGAACGCAGTCATCCTTTCAGCACCAGTTTTGGAAATCGAAGAGGCCCTACTTACTGAAGATCAAATCTTCGATGACGATGGGGCAATAAAAGATGCGCTTGTCGAGATCTTAGAAGAGGCCGAATAGATGGTTCATGAACTGGTTTCTGAACAAGCGCGCCCCCTGGTCCGAAGAAGCGACGGTTTCATTGTGCCGTGGGATAGAAGTGCGGTAGCGAAGCAACTCCTGACAGAGACGGAGCTCGCCAAGGAATTCTATAACATAAGCCCAATCAGCAAGGAAGAGGCTGAGCAAATAGCGGTCGAGGTTGAAAAGAAGGTCTTTGACCTAGGGCTGAGGTTCATTAGCGGACCTCTCATCAGGGAGCTGGTAAACAACATTCTACTTGACAAGTCCAAGAGAAAGCCTGACTATGCGCTTTACCGAAACATTCTGACTAGGGTTGGTGCTCCAGTCTACGACGCCTATTTAATGGACATGGGACAGGGCTACAAGGCAAAAGAAAACGCAAACCTTCAACCAAACCCTGAGACTTCCCACAAAAGAAAGGCCGACTGGGTCTCCGGCGAAGAGTACCTCCTGCTTATGCCCCCGGCGATCGCTGACGCCCACCTATCCGGCGATCTCCACATCCATGATCTCGAGTATTTCGGGACAAGACCATTCTGTCAAGATTGGGACCTCCGCTATTTCTTTTATTACGGTCTGATGCCCGACGGGATCGGTACACGAACCAGCATTGCGGGTCCAGCGAAGCATCCGGAAGTCGCCATCCTGCATACCGCCAAGATTCTCGCTTCTGCCCAGACGAATTTCGCAGGTGGGGAAGGCTTCTACAACTTTTTGGTGTTTCTCGCGCCCTACATGCGCGGGTCAGATTACCGCCGGATTCGGCAGCTGATGCAGATGATGTTTTTTGAGTACACCCAGGCGTACGTGGCGCGCGGTGGGCAGCTTGTCTTCAGTAACGTGCAGGTGCAGCCTGGGGTTCCTGAGCTTTGGCGAGATGTTCCCATTGTGGCGAGAGGCAAGGTTGGACCGGATGTCTACGGTGACTATGAGGATGAAGTGCGGCTTCTGTTCAGGGCTCTCTATGATGTAGCCTATGAGGGCGATTACTGGGGGAAACCGTTCAATTTTCCGAAGCTGGAAAACACCATCAGTCCCGAGTTTTTCAAGCCCGAATATGACGAGTTTTGGCTGGATGTTCATAAAGTCGTGGCCAAGTTTGGCACGCCATACTTTGACAACTTGATGCCGGCCTATAGGGGGTATGGAAAGGGCGTTTCCTGCTATCAGTGTTGCGCGTATTGCTTTGTCGAGACCCCTGAAGGCAGTCCGGACTTCTATGACAAGCTGAATTTCGTCGACGGAAAACACTTTACCATGGGCAGCTGGCAAGTTGTCAGCCTCAACCTTCCTAGAATGGCTTACCGTGCCGACGGAAACGACGAGAAGCTCTTTGAAGAGAGCTACAGACTCATGGATTTGGCCGTGGAGGTTTTCAAGGCCAAGAAGAAGTGGATGAACCTTATAACCGAACGCAATCGCGTGCCCTTTGCTACCCAACGCCCATTGGATCCCAAGACAGGAGAGAAGGGGACACCAGCGGTGGACTTCGACGAACTTGTATTCACCATAGGTCTGGTTGGGGGCAACGAGATGGCTCAGTGGCACACTGGCTACCAACTCCATGAGGATTCTGACGCAATGAAGATTCTTGTTAAGCTCATTCTCAAGATGCAGAAGTATAAGGAGACACTTGAGGAAAAGAGCGGCCTCAAGCTTGGTCTCGCGAGGACTCCAGCGGAATCCACCGCTCAAAGATTTGCAATAGCCGATGTGCTAAGAGATGAATACCGCGACAAAGCGGAGGGCCTCGTCAAAGGAGAACTGAACGGAGCCAAATCCCTTCTGAATGATGGCAAAAAAGATGTTCCCATATACTATAGCAACGGAACTCACGTTTACGTTGGGTCCCAGGTCGGTTTAATCAAGAGGATGGACATCGAGCAGAAGTTCTTCCCCCTCCTAAACGGTGGCAACATGTTTCATGTCTGGCTGGGGGACGCTGCACCAGATCCGGAAGCGATCTTCAAATTGACCAAGAGGATTTCCACCAAGACGAATGTGGGCTACTACGCCTACACCAAGGACCTGACAATCTGCAACAATTGCGGGCGAGTTACGTCCCCTTTGAGCAACCAATGTCCGAATTGCGGGTCATCTCAGGTGGAGTGGTGGTCCAGGGTGACCGGCTACTATCAAGCCGTGAGCGGGTGGAACAAAGGGAAAAAGCAAGAGCTGCAGGACAGATATAAAGTGGCTCTCTGAGCATAGCTACGGCTATTCTATCGCGCCAAGGATGAGCCCTAAAAGCGCCATTCTCATCACTATCCCGTTCCAAACCTGCTGGAAGTATCGAGCATGGGGAGTAGCGTCCACCTCATCAGCTATTTCATCCACTCTGGGAAGCGGATGCATGATGATCATGTCCTTCTTCGCGTCGTTCAGCAGCTTCAGGTCAATTTTGTAGGCGCCTTTGACCTTTGCGTATTCCGCTAGATCTGGAAACCGCTCCTTCTGAATTCGTGTTACGTACAGCACATCCGTGTCTGGTAGGACCTTATCGAGTTGGGTTGTTTCTGTGATCTCGATTTTTTCTTTGATTGCGTCGAGGACTTCTCTGCGCATTCGAAGGGTTTCCGGTGAGACCAAGCGCAATTTCACGTTGTAGTGCGACAGCGCGTATGCCAACGAGTGGACGGTGCGTCCGTAGCGCAGGTCACCGATCAAGGCAACATTGAGACCATCGATTTCCTTCATTTCCTTGTTGATCGTGTACAGGTCCAGCAGGGCTTGTGTGGGGTGTTCTTCCGCTCCGGATCCCGCGTTGATTATTGGGACGCCGGAGAATTCGGCAGCAAGCCGCGCCGAACCTTCTAATGGGTGTCTTATGGCGATAGTGTCCGCATAGTTTTCGACGACCCGGACGGTGTCGGCCAGGTTTTCCCCCTTCGTTATCGAGGCGATTTCTGGTTCAGCGAAACCGATTACGGCGCCTCCTAGTTTATGCATGGCCGCTTCAAAACTGAGCCTCGTGCGTGTGCTCGGCTCGAAGAAAAGGGTTGCCAGCGTCTTGCCGCGCAACATATCGGAGCTGCTTCTGGCCACCGGTTCCATTGCTTCGGCAATTTCTAAGACATAATCAATGTCTTTGCGGGTAAGATCTTTAATTGAGACGATATCGCGTCCCTTAAACTTCAACTGAGGCACCAGAGAGATTTTAGCAAGTCATAAATAAACTCTTTCACTCACTACATTTGGGGTTGGGATTTCACAGAGCTGATTGATATGACGAGGAAGACCTTGCGTGTATCCAAAATAAAGGACGGTACAGTCATCGACCACATTTCTGGTGGACACGCGTTGGACGTGTTGAAGATTATGGGTGTTACGGGCCGTGTGGCGGGCGTTGTGACCGTCGCTATGAACGTGCCTAGCAAGAGCCACAGCACAAAAGACATGGTCAAGGTTGAAGGGCGGGAACTGAATTCCAAAGAGGTTGACAAGATAGCGTTATTGGCACCCCACGCTACGATCAACATTGTACGAAATTACCGCGTGGTGGACAAGCAACGAGTCGAGCTACCGGAGGTCATTCGTGGAATAGTGACGTGTGCAAATCCCGCCTGCATCTCAAACAGCGATGAACCAGTACAGCCCACTTTCTACGTGGAGAAGAAGGATCCGCTGCGACTGCGGTGCCACTATTGCGGGTACATCATGGAAAAGCGAGAGGTCCTCAAGCAATTCTGACTCTCATCAATCGCTTCGTTTGTAAATCCGCCGAAGGAATCGCGTGTGCATGCAGAAGGGAGTCTGCTACTAAGTTGTTGTCTATCCTTCTGATTGGAGAAGAAGTATCGCCTTCGCTAGATCACCCTCGGTCTCTTCGAGCGCCCGCTGGGCCTCCTCTACGCTTTTTCCTGTCTGATCTGCAACCAGCCTTACATCCTCGTCAGGAATCGTGATCTTCTTCTCTGGTTTTTCGAGTTCTCTTTCAGTGACTTTTCCCCCCGTTACCTGAAAGATCTTCTGACCCTGCATATCCAGAACCGCGACCTCTGGATCTTCCAACACAATCTCCTTTGTATTGGTTCGTATGATGACTTCGTTAACATCTGGCATTCCACCCATGCTCAAGCCCATGCGCTCCATCATCCTCCTCGCTTGTCTTGGGCTCATCTTTCTCCTTCTCAATCGGATTCCTCCATCTTACAGTACTTGATCTGCTATATCTTACCTTTCTTCCGCCACTCCTCTTCGCACCCGTACCGCGACGCCTCTCTCGAAGGCTTCCATCTCCTCCCCCGTAAGTATCGCCTTTCCCACGGCTACAACCTTGCCCTCATTGTCGATGACAACAACTTCCTCCTGTGGACGTATTTCACCATCAGCGTTGACGACATGTTTGGCGAACACACTTCTGCCCTGAGCGACGAATGGCACCGCCTCGCTCTGGATTCTGACCCACAGCCTCATCGGTTTCACAAGCTCGATCATTCGTTTTCCCCCAACAACGGTCAGTGAGAAGAGGCCATCTTTGGGTCGCAGGGTCGCTAGTAACTTCTCTCCTAGGTAGATGTGGCGTATTCGCCCGGTTCGCTTTGAACGGGTAATCCTAACATTTTCTGGAAAAAGTTGCTCTCCCACCCCTTTCCCTAACTGGTAGTCAGCGATGCTGCGGATTTTCTGGAGAGCGTTAGGTTTATCACCCATTTTCTCACCATGTAGGTCGACAGGAATAAGCTGTAGTAACGATAAAACGGTTTAGGTGATCACCTGTGAACTGTGAGGTCTGTGGCAGACGAATAATGGGCAAGCCATACCGAGCCATAATTGAAGGGGCCAAAATGACCGTCTGCAGTCGCTGCTCCAGGTTAGGCTCAGCCTCTTGGAAAGTGGAACCCAAACCCCACAAGCGAGTCCAGAAGACGCCGACACGGACCTTCGTAGCCTTTCCGACGAAAAAGGCCCCCTCCCCCTCTCTCGCGGTGACCCTAGAGCTTGTAGATGACTATGATGTGCGCGTACGAGACGCACGAGAGAGTCTAGCGTTGAGCCACAAGGAGTTAGGCGAGAAGATAAAGGAGAAGGTCTCGGTGATTCGGAAGATTGAGAGTAGGAAGATGGTCCCGGATCATGGAGTAGCGGAAAAGCTGGAACACGCCCTCAAAGTCAAGCTCCTCGTTCCCCCCGCGGAACCTAAAGCCCCATTAATGATCCCCTCGCGTCCACGTGAAATCACTCTGGGCGAAATGATCAAAGTCGAAGAGAGAAAAGCGGAGGCAAGCAAAGAACGAAAGCAATCATAGTCCAACGACGCCTTCGCTCCCAACGATCCAGCTTAGACGAGCTCCAAAGCCTTGCCGAATCCGCCGGATACACCGTTGTGACCTCGGTAGAACAGGTGAGAAAAGCTGATTCACGTTATCAGGTTGGCCGCGGAAAAGCACAGGAACTCGCTGACTTGGTCGCCCAACATCATGCTGAGCGGCTCATATTTGACAACGAGCTGAAGCCTGTCCAAGCCTACAACCTTGCCAAAATAACCGGTGTCGAGACGATCGACCGGTTTCAACTGATCCTCGAAATCTTCACCAAGCGAGCGTCGACTGCCGAAGCCAAACTCCAGATTCAACTCGCCAGATTGCGTTACGAACTAGCGCGGGCAAAAGAGAGGGTAAAATTAGCGAGGATGGAAGAGCAGCCTGGATTCATGGGGCTGGGAAGATATGAGGTCGACCTTTACTATGAGACTGTGGGACGGCGCATCCGGTCAATTAGGGACAAGCTGAGAAAGATTCGAAAGAGGCGGAACCTGCACCGTGCTCGACGGTTGGACCTGGGCTTTTCCATAGTTTCATTGGCTGGATATACGAACGCTGGCAAAAGCTCATTGTTTAACGCCCTCGCCGAGGAGACGGTTCCGGTGGATTCGAGTCTGTTTACCACTCTCTCCACAAAGATGAGCACAGTGGTCTTCTCAGGGCGGAATGTCTTGTTGACAGATACGGTTGGATTCATAGATCGCCTCCCGATCAAACTGATAGAAGCCTTCCGTTCAACCCTGGAAGAGGCGACATTCTCCGATGTGATCCTTTTAGTAGTCGATCTGAGCGAACCCGTTGACGAGATTAAGCGGAAGTTAGCCGTCTGCCTCGAGACTATACAGAAAATTGGCGCGACGGGGATTCCCCTAATAACAGCGCTAAACAAGATTGACCTACTGAGCGACAGCGAGATAGCGCACAGAACGGAGCTTCTGAAGGACTTAGCCCCGAACCTTGTGCCGCTTTCAGCTCTCTTCAAAACCAATACCGCCCTACTCAGAAAAGAGATAGTCCGCCATCTTGAAGCCTATATCGAGGCGAGCTTCAATCTTCCAATGAACAGCAAGTCCATGTCGTTCATCTCGTGGCTTCTAGATCGCACCGATGTACACGAAGTGAAGTACCAGGGAGATACCGTGGACATCTATTTCGAATCGATTCCATGGTTTGCCGACAAAGTCGGGGAACGTGTAAAGGAGCTCGGCGGGACATTCAACGCCTCCTCTTAGCCTATTCTACAATGGAAAAGACGAGGGATTGAGATAGAAATGCGGAAGGTTGTGGTTCTACGGTGGGGGCACCGCTATCGAGATAAGAGACTCACCTCCCACGTGGCGTTGACTGCGCGAGCCCTTGGCGCTTCCGGACTCATACTAGCAGATGCCAGAGATGACAAGGTGAAAGCAACGATCGAAAAGGTAACAGCGCAGTGGGGCGGCGACTTCAGGGTGGAAATGGGGCGCCATTGGAAAGAAGTAGTGCGCGATTGGAGAGCGGAAGGAGGCATAGTTGTCCATCTCACCGCTTATGGGGAAAACATCCAGACGAGTGATGTCCTGCAAAGACTTAGGGCCACGCAAAAGGACGTCCTTATCATCGTAGGCAGTAGAAAGGTCCCATCCGAGTTCTTCTCTGAAGAGACCTCTGACTACAATGTTGCCATCGGGAATCAGCCACACTCTGAGTGTTCCAGCCTCGCCGTTTTCCTCGATAGGCTCTTTGCAGGTCGCGAGCTGCTACGGGAGTTTGACCCGGCAAAAGTCCGAGTAATTCCGCAAAAGCGAGGAAAGAAGATATCTACGGCCTAATCGAGTTTCTGTTTACATGTAGAACAAGTTTAATTTTGTCGATTTGCTTATATATTATGGATGGCGCAAAAGAAGAGTCCAGCATTGTACTTTGTAGACGACGAAACACTAGCACGCGTTGCCGAGACTTTTGGCGAAGAAGAGGCAGTCCAAATCATCGACACCTTGAAAGAGACGGGCGAAACAACTGATGACGAAATCGCCAACCGAACTGGAATACGCCTCAACACGATTCGCAGAATCCTCTACAAACTCTATGATCACTCCCTTGTGGCCTTGAGACGATCTAGAGATCAGAACACTGGTTGGTTCATTTTCCATTGGCAACTTCAGCCAGACCAATTCGAAGGCTTCATCATTAATCAAAAACGTCGAGTGCTCGAAAAGCTGGAGACAAGACTGCAATATGAACACGATCACGACTTTTACTATTGCGGAACCCTTGGATGTAGGCGGGTTCCTTTCGAAGACGCCGTGGAACTCGTTTTTCAGTGCCCCACATGCAACAAACCATTGAATCACTACAACAACGGGAAAATCCTTGAAGACTTGACTGAAAAAGTGGAACGCCTGAGGAAGGAACTCGGTGAATGAGCGAAAGCGAGAACACCGACTTCCCTCAAGACAGCAGGCGGTAAAACTTCTCTCTCAAGCTGGTTGTTCTAGAGGGGTCATAAAGCACAGCAAAGCGGTTGCTGAACTCGCAACGGAGCTGGCAGGCGAATTCCGAGCGAAAGGATGCAACGTTGATGGAGAACTCGTCGAACTCGGAGCCCTTCTGCATGATATCGGCCGGTCACGAACCCACAGTGTTCATCATGCCATGGCCGGCGTCGAGATCGCGGAAACGCTGAATCTGCCCAAGTCTGTCGTGTCGATTGTCGCGTGTCATGTCGGCGGTGGAATCACACGTGAGGAAGCCAAACGACTCGGCTGGAAACCCAGACGCTACATCCCCCAAACCTTAGAGGAAAAGATCGTCTCGTATGCAGATTTGCTGATCGAACGCTCACGCAGAGTGCCCATCGAGAAGACTATCAAACGGTTCTCACGAGAGCTACCGCCTGACGCCATTGGCAGAATGAGAAAGCTTCACGACGAGATTCAGTCTCTACTAGGGGATGGCGATGCCAATACTCACGTTGCTTGAGAAGGCTTACGGACCAGTCAAGCCCGAGACTTTCGAGGCTTCTTTCGTAGCTCTGTGTAAAGGACTCAAAGTGCAACTGAAGGTGGTCGGAGGAACTGTCAGGGGATGGATTCAAGTAGACGTCTCAGGCGAGGACAGCGCAGTGGCTGCCCGATTCCTCGATCAAGAGATCGGACTGACACCAACTTCTGCCCACGAATTGCGGAAGTTCTCAGTCCTTCGAGGAAGGGTCATCTCTTCTAGTAAGAGTGAACAAGAACTGTACGTAGATGTAGGCGTCTTCTCCCCTAAGACCTGTGATGCAGCCCTCCCTTTGTCCACACTACGTGCTCAACTAGCTGACGGCAAGCAACTTCCATTGAAGCAGCTCAAAGACCTCTACTGTCTGTATGACAACCTGCCGCTTCAGGTGAAGTTCGTCAACGAAGTGGATGCTACGGAAGGAACGGTTGAAGCTGAGCTGTCTGAAGTGCAGCTTTCGCTCTTCACGCGTTGGTTGAATCTTTTTCTCGATCGGTTGATGGTTCTGGGAGCCGAGTTCCGGGATGTGGAACGCGCGGTAAAGATCTCGAAGCATACTCGTGACGTGGTCAGAGTCGAACAGTTAGGCCTTCTTGAGCATGGCGTAGTGTGCAAGTTAGGAACCGACGCGGTGGGGCTGGTCCCTCGACTTGGACGTTTTCTTCGCTCGGCGACCTTGGTACCGTTCTCGCCTCGGAAGATAAAGAGCTTGATAGGTCGGCTTCATCTCTGATTGGGCGATCGGTGATGCCTTGCTGTCTCATTTGGGAAGCCTAAAACCGAGTCGCAGCTGTTGGTTACCACTTTCCAGTCGACGCAAGTGTTAATGCATCCGTCTCTGAGTAGAGCAACGCCTTGGCCTATGATTCCAAGTTTCTCGCAGATGAAACTGCCCAGTATTAGTTCCTTGAGTCACGCAACGCCCATGCAGGCTTTAGGCTTTTCTTCCGCGAAAATCTTCTTGACTATACTGCCGCTAGGGATGATGTAGACATGTTTGTAGCCGAGCTTCTCGGCTTGGTCAATAATTCGCGTTATGGTGCATTTCCCGCATCTTTGGCATTCGTATCCGTATTCCTTTAGTTCGGCGGCACAATCAGGAGCGCGTAAACATTGTGGTAGCAACAGAACCTTTTCCGAGTTTGGTGTGGCCGCAAATTTCTGTCGGGACGCGGAATTCTTTGTCCTGACGTATATTTGGCATAACTCTTTCTCTTCAACGCCCATCTTCGCAGCGAGTTGTTCTAGTTTTTTTGCAGGGCCACTCCACTGATCTCCGACTTGGCGAGTTTTCCCGCAACGCGCATGAGAGAGCCGCTTTCTTTGGGGTTCATGCGTTTCCTCTACCTAGGGCTGGCAAGTGAGGACTCCCTTTTTAAGGTGACGGTCTCAGTATTGTGAGTTGCGGGTATAGAGGTTTCACCGCTTATATAATGGGAACATTGAGAAGCTCTCGGTGTGTGCGAAGACAAAGCATGTTTGTGTACCTTGATACGCCTACGGGAAATGGTTAAAGGTGAAGAACACTCAAGGAAAGCTTCTAAGTACACAAACTGGCGCGGATAGTTGGTGAGTAAGCTCAACAAACTTAGCAGGTTCGCTGTGGCCATAGGTGGTCTTCTACTGTTTACTGGGTGTGTAATGGTTGTCGTCTCCGCGTTGGCTTTCTTCGACGTTTTGCATGTTTCTACGGGGTCCGAGTGGAAAGAACTCCCGGTGTGGGTGTTACTAGTAGTGAGCTTGCTCAATCTGATATCGGGGATCCTGCTTGTGCGCAGGTGGAGGGCTTAGCCGATGATCCGGAAGCTTCTAGCAGCTTTCATCGGGTCGGCGCAAGTTCTGATCGGGGCGTTGTCAATCGTCTTCACGTATGTTCTTAACTATGACTTGTATGGCGTTCGCGCGATGTTTGGCATCACGGTGGAAAATGTGGGGCTCTCCATACTGCTTCTGTGGTTCTTCGGGGTGTTCTCCATCATCAGCGGGCTTTCATTTGTACAAGAATGGCGAAGTCTGAAGTAGGGATGCATCTTGGATCTGATCGTGGCCATTGCGTGTTTGTTCATCGGCTTTGTGGGACAATACGTCAATTCTGCCGTGGGGATGGGCTATGGCACGATTACCGCGCCGTTGCTTCTTCTGTTGGGCATTCGACCTGATTACGCGGTTCCGGCCATACTCTTGTCAGAGACTATTCTTGGTATTCTTTCGGGAGGGGCCCACCAAGTAGTTGGGAATGTTCAGCGGAAAGTCGCGTTGCCCCTAGTCATAACCGGAATCTTAGGAACGGTTCTTGGGGTTCCACTGGCTTTCTTCTTGCCTGACAAAGAGACTACCGCCCTCATTGGAATTGTGCTGATTACCGTGGGATTCTTGAGTCTTCTGAATGTGGCTAGAGGCGTCAAGGTGGGCGAATACTCGCTGAGGAAAATCCGCGTGTCGGGATTCTTTGCGGGACTCACCAATGGGATCAGCGGTGGGGGATATGGCGCAATCACCACGACGGGACTAACTTCTGCAGGTGTTGATCCACACGTCGCCGTAGGATCGACCGTACTTTCCGAGGCAGCCGTGGCCTTGAGCGGCGTCTTGTTATACTCGTATCTACTTCGAGAGATCAACTGGGGGGTGATTGTGGCTTTGCTGATCGGAGGCGCGTTTGCGGCGCCTATCGGCGCGTTGACGACCAAGAGCGCGCCATCGAGAAAGTTGGGCGTCTTTATCGCCGTTGTAGTCATCTCCTTGGGTGTCTTTTCGGCCTATGTGCGGTCTGAAGCGCTCGTTTTGGGGGTCGTGTCTGCTGCTTTGGTCTTGATAATATACCACCTTAGGATGGTGGGGTATGTGCGTCTGCGTGTCGCCATGGGTGGAATAAACTCCGGCTTGGGAATCTTCGTTATTGCGCTCGCGTGGCTCAGCAGCGAAGGGCTCGTTCCGGTGTCCGTGCCCCCACCGTTAGGAGTGGTGTTCTTTTGGGGGCTCGTCTTGGTTGGAGCGATTTTCGTAGCAGCGGGCATTCTAGGCGTGTCCGCGCGATCCCCAGACTGAGATTTCAACGCGTAGGGCAGCTCTCTAGGAGCAAACCTTTTCAGCTGACGCGGCAACGCTCATTTATGACTAATGAGCAACGGAAAAAGAAAGACAAAGAGATCATTGTCAGAGCGCCGTTTTTCAGACGGCGACGACTTGAGACGCCCGTTGTTGACGCCTTAGCAGAGCGGGTGAGGTTTTTCGGCGTCTGTGAGAAGATAGCTACCTATTCGGCTGGGCCCATAATGGCGCTCAGCCTCTTGCTTCTCCTGTCTACAGTAACGGGCCTTCTGACTCCGTATCAGTTTCCATTTCCTCCCTTGCCTACCGTCCAGGCCGTCTTCTTCTTAGGGATACTGAACATCTTCAGTGGACTATTATTGTTGGCAAAGGAATGACTTCTCTGTATCTGGATCAGTAATTCGGCGTCTATTCGGCATACTTACAACTGTGAAGTGAGTCTCTTTTGGGTCTGCTAGCCCCCGCTAGATATTGTGACCAGGCCAGCGGCAAAAGTTGGTGGGCCGGGCCGGACTTGAACCGGCGACCTTCGCCTCGTAAAGGCGATTTTAGGTCAATTCGTAGATGTCCTAACCAGGCTAGACTACCGGCCCGAGTCAAGTATGCTGTTGGCGATTCTGCAAATAAGGTTAGTGTTGATGAGGGGAACTTTTTTAGGATACACGCGTTCACAAGGGTAATCGGCGCGTGCGGGGTTGCCCTAGCCTGGTAGGGGGCAGTTTCGTTGTGAGTCCAAGCCTGCTAAGCCTGTGGCCTTTCAGGCCGCGCGGGTTCAAATCCCGCACCCCGCGCCACGTTACGTCCAAGGAAATCTGCTTGCAGTTTTAGTCTGGCCGGACTATTCTTCTGACGAGCTCTCTAGTCTTTTCTCACATTCCTCTTGAAGCCAGATCCATTTTTGGAGATACCATTCGTTGCTCCACGTGTTCGCTTGCTCTTTTAGCCACTCGTCAGTTCCGAGCGTTTTGCGTCGCCTCAAGTTTTCGATTACAGGTAAGTGGTGCAACCAGATAGGATTGTAGCAGAACCGTATTAATATCGAGCAGGGGAATTCGTCGCATTGGTAACACGCTTCATGGCCGTTTTGTGCGACACAACATCTAAGGATTTCACATCTTTCATGATGACCTGAAGCATCACATTTGCCACATTCACAATCGCAACCATGGCAGCTTTTGTAGACGAGATAGTCGATACATGCACCGCAGTACAAGCCGCATGGGGCAGCTAGTTTCACCATTTCGCCCACGTTCAACAGCCTTACCACGAAACACCGTAGAGTGACGGGCATTTCAACGTTGCCAATAGCCGATCCTTCACCGAGATCTACAATTTCAGACCAAACTCATTCATGGTGAAGACTGAAGCAAGTGTGCATCCTATACGTGCGAGGTTCTCTCTGCCTCCCTGCTGTCGATCGAGGACACATACCACATGGTCGACGACCAGTCCCAGTTCGCGAATCTGTTTCACTGATTTGCAGACTTGTCCCGCCGTCGTAGTGACATCCTCCACGATCACCACGGTTTCTCCCGGGGAAAATCCTCCTTCGACGAGGTTACGGGTCCCATAGGGCTTCGCGACCTTTCGAACGTAGAGACACTTCTTCCCGGTTTTCAGCGAGAGGCCCGTAGCGAGCGGAATCCCCCCCAGTTCTAGCCCCGCCAGTTTATCATACTTCTTGGGAAGAAGCGCCTCCAACTCCTCGATCACAGAATGCAACAGTATGGGATCGCTTTCAAAGCGATACTTGTCCAAATAGATCGAACTGGTCAGTCCCGATCTCAACTCAAACTTGCCCGTTAGAAGCGAAGTCGATTTTATCCGGCTCACCAATTCAGCTCTTTCCACCGCCCTCCACCACGCGATTATCAATTCAACAAATTGGACTTAAATTTTAACCCCAAACCCAAACCCAGAATCAAAATTTTGGCCAACCAACCAAGACCCGTTCGCGTGTGCATGCGGTTGGTCACACGATCGGACGAATAGAATTGATGACTCTGAGAATGGTTTGTGAGGTTATGGCTCTACCTGCGCCTTCTGAATCTTTCTGCCTATTTCTTGTTCCTGTTTGTATAAGAATTGTATTTCCATCTTGTCCGTATCATCGTCTTTGATGAACCGGATTCTCACAGAGTCTGTATCTTCAAAGGCAAACAAATCATCTGTCAATTGGATCAGCCGAGTTTTGGGGCTTGTAGCGGATTCGAAGTGTAGACTCC
Organism: uncultured Candidatus Bathyarchaeia archaeon; assembly: GCA_964347825.1. GTDB lineage: Archaea > Thermoproteota > Bathyarchaeia > Bathyarchaeales > Bathyarchaeaceae > CAYFZQ01. Next base: position 40,965 of record CAYFZQ010000006.1, read on the forward strand.
TCTCTGCAAGGCTAACTCTGCAGGTTTCATAGATCCCGACGTAGCTCTGTAGAAGCTGTTCGTCAACCTTCACAGGAGTCAACTTGGCTTTCAGTTCATCTAAAGCCAATTGCAGCCATACTACTCTTGATTTGTCCTTTGTCTCATTAATCAGATTTTCCAGAGCGATTCTATATGCAGTGTCGAACGCACCTTTGGCTGGCGTACTGACATCTGGTTTTATGCCAACGGTTTCCCAGTTCTCTCCACTAATTGGATTCAGCGCTCTTGCTGTGGGAAGCTTTAGCACGAACTTGTCGTGGAACGCTTGAAAATCAACTGGGTGGGCTGCGCCCGCTGTTGTTTCGCCTATAGTTTTTCCGCGACCAAGACACTTTAGCGCATAGGTGAAACCTTCGGCAGCAGAGGCTGTGAGGCTGCTGGTCAGTAGATACAAGTTTTTTCCCAACAAGCGTTTGCCGGGAACGTGAGGAAATGTCCAGTATTGCTCAATCTTTCCTTCTGGGCCTCGTTGTGTGTAGTTTAGCTGTGTTCTTCCTTTCAGGAAATAGCTGCTCAGCAATTGACCCATTTCTGGTTCTCCGCCTCCGTTCTCACGTAGATCAATGATTATGGCATCGGAATTCGAGAGAAAATTCATTGCAGCGACTGCCGTTTCACCAGCATTATCCGTGTGACAGAATTGCCTCAGGTCCAAGTAACCAACGTTCCCATCAAGAATCTTGATTTCGTGAAATCCAAAGTTCGCTAACCTTTCTCTGTTCAGGTTCTGTTCCGTGCGTATGCGTGTCTTTTCATCCTCACTGAGATTCTGCATCGCAATGATACTCTTTGCTTGTTGAGGATCATAGAAGAAACGAAGATGCTTATCATTGCTGGCATAGTGAAGCAATTTGTCTATCTCTAAAGCAAACTTCCGTGCATTGTCGATTCCATCGTAAGTTCCGCCTTTCAAACGAGTTTCTAAACAGTTGCTGATTTTCTCAGCAACATCTCTGAAGATATACCTCTCAATGAGAGCCTTTCTTACATCAAGGACTGTTTCTGACTTGACACGTTCACTGATCGAATGCTTCTCATCATCAGACGTGCTACTTGCCAAACATATTCGCCTCCACACATTGGGCGAAACCGCACATTATGCTGGCAGAGCTCAAAAGGTACTTTAGGTTTTTGCACGTACGCATAGAAATTCTATCCAACCAACGAACACCTCGTCATTTCAGTGTGTGTGCGTCAAGATTTTAGCCCAACCAACCAACGACGGACGGTCAAAGTCAACCAAAGACGGACGGACAACAGGGGAAGGACGACCAACCGCGCGCGCTTTTATACATACTGTAACCATTCTAGTCTATGCCAAGTCTAAGAACTCATTGTGCGATAAACAAGAAAAGGACAAGCTATGATTTTGCAGAACTGCATAGATGGATCGATAAATCGACAAAAAGACTTGGACCTGACCATCGAATACAGAGACATTACTATAACGAAGACGTCAAAAACACGATAAAGAAATATTGGGATTCCAAGAGGGAAGGATGGGGCGAAAAAGCTGTTATTGAATGGCTTTTTCATATAGCACTTGACAACTTAGTT
>CAYFZQ010000007.1:0-38376 GCA_964347825.1 uncultured Candidatus Bathyarchaeia archaeon
GTGGCCGATTCGCTCACCCGCGTGTTTCTGTTGGTCCCGGTCGGGCTGTATCAGCTCTTTCACTGGTCATTCGACGTCTTATACTACGGCGTGTTCATCCCAGGAGCGGTTGGCTCGTACATTGAGGACCTAATCGTTGCAGTCGTCTCCGTCTTAATCGGGATCCCCTTGCTCATGGCGTTGCGCAATATCCCAACGCTTGAGTACCCCCTGACGCGATAGAGGGGCTCAGTACGCGCGGAGGATTCTTGCTATGCGTCTTTTTCCAGATCGGAAATTTATCTAGTAGAGATGACACGCGACGAGATGCCCTTTTGCAACCTCGGGCAATACAGGCTTTTCACAAGAATCTTCTTTGGCTACATCATCTGCTTTGGTTGCTTCCCAATCTATGGGTGTTGGCGTTGGACTAATCCAGAAGCTTGTCTTGGTACTGTTGATAGCTGCGCTAGGGATTTTCCAGTCTTCTTGTCAAAAAGGTAGACCCTGTCAATCGGGAATTCAACCCAGAGCTTTTCGGTCTGTTCGGCTTGAAGTCAGGACTTATAGTGGCCTTGGCGAGGTTTTCGCCAATCTTCGGGTTGAGGACCAACACGTCCCTTAAAGCTTCGGTTGTGACAGAGTGGCCTCGATTAGCTCTTGCTTGGCCGTGGCGTCTCAGTTCAACGGAGGGGCTCGGACATGTAAGAGATGTCCACCATGCTTGCATGCGCTTCGACGGCAGCCTGGGCAGGTCAGTAGCCTATTGTCCTCGGTGGGGTTCCCACCACGAGTCGAACGTTCTGATGGTCTGTGCCAAGCTATGGCGGTCGCAGGCGTTCAGCTTGAATCCTGTGGCATTCTCCCCAGGGATAGCAGTTGCCTAGTATGTCAAGACTTCGGTGTCAAAGGACTTACAAATCGCGGGCAAAAATTGATTAAATTTCGGTGACAGGACGCGTGGTACAGTTTTTCTGCAGACGCTGTGTCGTCCCTTTGGAAGATATGGACTATACCCTGTAGACAAGGTGAACTCTGTTTCCAGCCGGGTCACCGTCTTTAAGAAATACTGCCTTCACGTCCTTCTTGATCTTGGGTTCATCTAGTTCGATCCCTCTTTCTTGTAGATATTTACACGCTTCTTCAAAGTTGTTAACCCGCACAGCGATGTGGCACTTGGCGGGCTCGGGTTTTTTCATAACTTCTATTCTCCCCAATTCTTGACAGGAGACGAAGAAAGATGACCTTCCCTCGGTCTTAGTGAAACCAAAAGTCTTCGCATACCATTCTGCAATTTCATCTCCTGTAGCGCTATCAGGATACAGCCCTACATGTTCGATTCCGAGAAATAGCGGAATTCCTCTCGCTTCTTTAACCCACCAAATAACCTGCTCAGTTTGCTTTGTTATTCCTTCGAAATCACCTGCTTCCACCAAGTCTCTCCTGACGAGCTTTGAGCCTATCCCCAGACAGGCGGCGCCTGCATTGATCCACTCATGAACACTTTCCCGTGTCACATCAATCCCACCCGTCGGCATTAGTTTGACCCACGGACAGGGCCCGCACATGCTCCTTATGAAGTTTGGACCAACCACTCCACCCGGAAACACTTTGACTATCTCTGATCCCATTTCCTCTGCGTCAGAGATTTCAGAGGGACTTCCGCAGCCAGGTGAATAGACTACTTTGCGTCGGGCGCAGATCTTGGCGATCTCCCGGTTGAAAACTGGACCAACGACAAAGTTGGCTCCGTTGTTGATGTAAAGCGCAGCTGTAGCTGAATCAATCACTGAGCCTACACCTAGAATTACATCAGGAAGCTCTTTGGCACACCATTCCTCCAGTCCACTGTAGACTTGATAGGCGAAGTCGCCTCGGTTAGTGAATTCCACAACCCTTGCTCCGCCGTTTCGGCATGCTTGAACGATTTTCTTCGCAACCTCGACGTCGCTGTTATAGAAGACCGGAATTAGCCCGATCTCTAGCATCTTTCCGATTACTTCATGCTTTGAGAATCTTGCCATTTTTTTGGGTTCTCCATATCTACCGTACTACTCGGCCCGAAGTCACTCCTCCGGCCAATTTTTCTACCTCTGCAACCGTGACCAAATTGGAGTCGCCGATGATTGTATGCTTCAGACAAGAAGCCGCAACTGCAAAGTCCAACGCCTTCTGGAGGTCATCGCCAAAGTTCAGAAAACCATAGATCAAGCCCGCTGCGAAGGCATCTCCTCCCCCAACTCGGTCAACGATGTCGGTAACCTGATAGATCGGAGTCGTATAGAGGGTTTTACCGTCGTATAAGACGCCTGACCAAGAATTATGACTTGCGCTGATGCTTCCTCGAAGCGTGATTGCTACCCTTTGAAGATTGGAAAACCTTTTCATCAGTTTTTCAGCGACGAGACGATATCTCTCAGCTTCCACCTTACCTGCGATAACGTCTACGTCTGGAGCTTTGATTCCGAAAACTTTGTCCGCGTCCTCTTCGTTGCCAACAGCGATATCGGCGTATTTGGCGAGTTGACTCATGACTTCTCCAGCAGTCTTCCCCCACTTCCAAAGCCTACTGCGGTAGTTAAGATCGCAAGATACAGTAAGCCTCATTTCCTTGGCTTTTTTGACAGCCTCTAAGCAGACAGCTGCGGCTCCTTCGCTAATGGCCGGTGTTATCCCTGTCCAATGGAACCAACAAGCATCAGAGAAAACCTTCTCCCAATCGATTAACCCCGGCTGGACTGTTGCGATCGCTGAGTAAGCTCGGTCGTAGATCACTTTGCTCCCTCTCTGAACAGCCCCACTCTCAAGGAAGTAGATTCCTAATCGGTCTCCGCCTCGAACGATCTTGTCTGCGCCAACGCCGAATTGACGAAGGTAATTCAGACAAGCGTCACCTAAATCGTTCTCAGGGAGACGAGTTACATAGTCTACTGGTATCCCGAAGTTTGCTAGAGCTATAGCCACGTTGGCCTCTGCTCCGCCATAGATGGCGTCAAAGGATTTGGTTTGCCCAAATCTAAGAAAACCGGGAGGCGAAAGCCGTAGCATGATTTCACCGAAAGACACGACCTTTTCACGCATGTTTAATCCTTCGCGCATGACTATTCTTGACCCTCTTTTATGAGTGTTTCTGCGTGTCCATTTTCGTGGATCAACGAGTAGTGGCCGTGCATTGTCCTTCCGCGTCAAATATATATGAGAATTAGCTTCAATTGGAGCTTATGGTGACAGGGATGGTCTCTGGTAAAAATGTGAAACGTACGGATAGAAACTCAGTGATAAAATTGTACAATATACCCACGGCTTCGCTTTGCGACGCTTTGGATAATATCGGATTCAAGGGTTTTATGTCACATGAAATCAAGCCTAGCTTGGAAACGATCAAGATCGTTGGTCCAGCGGTCACAATAAAGGATGTTCTTTCGGAAAAAAAGGTAGCGCCTATGTCTGCGTTACGGGCAATCGATGATGCTAGCCCTGGGGATATTATTGTAAGAGCTTCGGAAGAAGATATGAAGGAGATAGCACTGTGGGGGGGGTTAATGGGCTTGGCCGCGAAAGGCAGAGGGATAGAAGGCGCTGTGCTTGATGGTGGAGTGAGAGATATCGCTGAACTCAAGGAAATGAGATTCCAAGTATTTTCATCAAGTGTTGTGCCTTCGACTTCGGTGGGACGAACTGAAGTTGTAGGGGTTAATGTTCCAGTGACCTGCGGGGGAGTTTTGGTTTCTCCTGGAGATATTATCGTTGGTGATCCTGATGGAGTAGTTGTCATTCCAGCAGGGGAGCTCGAAATGGTCATTGGAATTGCTGAAAAGATGGATGCGGTTGAAAAAGAAGAAGCCGAAGACTTGAAAAAAGGGAATTCTTTGGTTGAGACCATAAAAAAGTACGCGCGGGTGTAAGAAGAAGTCAAAATATCTGCACTTCAAACTGTGAGGCTTTCAATGTTAGTGGAATCAGACTTTCGTTATGATTTGTGGAATCGAACGGACTTCAGGTAAGCTCTTCTAGATTTTGAAAACGCAAAAATAGATTTCGAACCCCATAAGACTGCCATCGCAGCAAGATCACTGACGTTGGTGCTTGTTGGAAACTCTATGATTTGATTTTTTTCTTGGGCACGCTTCGCCGTTTGTCCATCTGCAATGGCCTCTGCGCACGTGTCTGTGTGTCCATCAGTTCCGTTGCCTATCAACATAAGTAGTGGCAAAACCCTGAAACCGTCTATCCTTGATGGTGCAACATCAAAAACTCTTGATTATGTCTATCACCGTCACAATAGTCTCTATCCCGGTGACCACGACAGCAAGCTTGAATGGGACTACCAGAGTCAGACTTCCTTTAATGATCTCTGCATGAGCCGTTCCTACATGTCTTGCCTGCCGTTAGGCCATGAAGGATATCTTCATTAGAAGCAAGGTGCCCTGTTTCGTTTAAGAAAGTGGATTTTGTGTCGTGTAAACTACTGATGAGGCCAACGATGATTTTATCCCCAAGATTTCCTCTAGGATCTCTACTATAACTGCACTTGCCTTTTCACCCTTCACAACAAAAACTCGAAGAAACTTGTCGAGACCTAAGGTTAGATTGTCGACGGTAGAGGCGTTGCCAATCCTGTGAATTCAATTCTTAGTAAGTGCTTTGTGAATCTACGGCGCTTAAAGTAGCTCTCAAAATCTGTAGAGAGGCGTTTCTCACTACGCTATCCTCATCAAGAATTGTGGACTCGAGCAACTTTTTTCATTGACGAGCTTCATTATTCACAGCTTGGGAGACTGCCTCGACTGCAGGATCCCAATATTTTTATTTCGGATTTAAAACGCTTTTATAGATAGGAACAATGCTAAACGCAAATACCAACATCAAAAAGCCTATTCTCTCCGTAAGGAATTGGAAGGCGAAAGGAAATGTTTGGTTGCATAGGTAAGATTCTTAGGGTGAATTTAATTTCTGGCAAGACAACTGGAGAAGAGTTGACTGAAGAGGTTTCTAGGAAATTCCTGGGGGGCCGTGGTCTAGGCGCTAAGATCTTGTTTGAAGAGTTGAAGCCCGGTTTGGACCCCTTGAGTGCAGAGAACAAGTTGATTTTCGCTACTGGACCAGTAACAGGCACTCGATTTCCTGGAAACGCTAGGTATGTAGTGATGGCCAAGTCACCGCTGACTGGCGGCTGGGGTGAAGCGCACGCAGCCGGATTCTTTGGACCCGAACTTAAGTATGCCGGATATGATGCCATAATTGTTGAGGGTATGGCATCTAGTCCTGTCTATTTATGGGTTCATGACGGAACAGCCGAGATTAAGGATGCAAGCCACTTATGGGGCAAGATAACAAGTGATGTTCAGGAAGGCATACGCAGAGAGCACCGTGACGAACGCATCCGGGTTGCAGCCATTGGTCCAGGCGGAGAAAATCTAGTGAGATTTGCATGTGTGATTAGTGATCTACACCGTGCCGCTGGGAGGTGCGGGTTGGGTGCTGTCATGGGATCCAAGAAATTAAAGGCGGTAGCTGTGCGCGGAACGCAGAAAATCAGGATTGCGGATGGGGAACGGCTAAAGAGTCTCGCCAACAAAGCCGTCAAGGAAGTTATGGCTGGAAAAGGCAAGGGTTTGCGTGCCAATGGAACGGATGGCGGCCTTGATGCCCTTAACGCTAGTGGCCGCTTGCCAACACAAAACTTCAGAAAATGTTCCTTTGAAGGCGCCGGCAAAATAACTGGAGAAACTATGACCAAAACGATCTTGAAAAGACGATGGGCTTGTTATGCTTGTCCAGTCGCTTGTGTCAGAGTAGTGGAGACAGAAGAACCGTACGAAGTAGATCCAGAATATGGTGGACCCGAGTATGAAACGGCTGCAGCCTTCGGGTCCTTATGTATGAATGACAACCTCGTAGCCATTGCCAAGGCAAATGAACTATGCAATAAATATACAATAGACACAATGTCAACAGGTGTTGTTGTAGCGTTCGCCATGGAATGCTATGAAAAAGGGCTAATAACCAAACAAGACACTGATGGGATCGACCTCACCTGGGGCAACCACGAGGCGATCATCCAGCTTGTAGAGAAGATCGCAAAGCGAGAGGGAATCGGCGACATTCTAGCTGAAGGAGTTATGAGAGCCGCTGAAAAAATAGGTAACGGTGCGCACGCTTTTGCGTTGCATATCAAGGGCCAGGAAATACCGATGCATGAGCCTAGGGGCAAGAAGGGAGTTGGACTATCCTACGCGATCTCAAATCGAGGAGCCTGCCATTTGCAAGCACCGCATGACGACGACTTTCTAGACGAAAGGAATTTGATCCCCGAAATTGGTGTGGTTCCGACGATAGCTCTACGACCCAGAACATATGCAGGGCGAGAAAAGGTACAGCTTGTCAAGATAGGAGAAGACCTGAATTCCTTGTTTGATTCCCTCGTAGTGTGTAAATCCACCGCTTATCCAAGCGGTATTTCAATAGAAACCTTGGTTGGAATTATCAATTCTGTCACGGGTTGGAGTTTCCGCCTAGTGGAACTAATGACAGTTGGCGAGAGAGTGATCAATTTGTGCTCGGCCTTTAACGTCCGTGAGGGATTAACAAGAAAGGATGACCGTCTCCCATCAAGGCTTATGGAGCCACTACCGGAAGGCCCATACAAAGGAGAAGCTATCCCCCAAGAAACCTTAGACAAAATGCTCGACTATTATTATGAGATGAGAGGATGGAACATAACGACGGGGAAACCTTCAGAAAAGAAACTGGAAGAGTTAGGACTCGGTTACGTAGCTAAAGAACTCGCTGAGCTTGCGTGACCAATGGCTTAACCTATTCTGGACGAGGTTTGAAGCTACTTCATCTCTTTTGCGAAGGCCAGCGCAAAGACTTCCGTGATACTTTTTGTGAAGTCAGGAAAACCACAAGGACTACTATCAAAGTCTAGGTAAAGATCAAGTCCAAGAATCGTGCAAGGCTTGATTCTAATATTTTCGCTTTTCATAGTCAGAGTATTGTGGCCCTAACGCAGCACGCACGACATTAATGTTTTGTCAGTAATTTTCATCTTGGTTTCGCAACTATTTCCCGTACGGCGAGGTCATAGAATTTTCTACTGTAAGAGGGCTTTATAACAATGGCTGTGTCAGCTCCTCCGTCTGTACCTGCTATGGCAATAACTTCTTTGTCAACATCAATCAAACCTGCATCTGCGGCCATTAAGGTTATTTCAACACAGACTTTCATCCCTTGACAGAATCGATAAAGGGTATCCCTTACAATTTCTTCGACGCTCCTGCCGCCATGCTTCTCCGCAATTGAGGAACCTACTCCATCCCCTAAAGTATGCGGGCATGTAAGAATTTTCATTCCTTTTGATGTAATCTCATCTCTTTTTTCAGGACTCATTGTCCAACCTTTTTCCCTGAAGCTCTCACAAATTGTTACCACGATGATTTCCTTGTCTCCTAACATGTCAAATGCTTCAAGTGCTGTTTTTCCGTGAGTTGAAGCAACAACTATAGTCTTAATATCCAATTCATCAGCTCTCTCTCTTGCTGCTTTCAATGTCATTGAAGTATTCTTTGAACCAGCTTCGTCAAAGTAAATGATATTCTTTCCAGTGTGGTTCATTTCTCTCCCCATCAGATTAATCCGAGTACATTAAATCAATGGATATTTAAACGTATCTGCAATAGCGAATATGGCTGAACCAATCAATCGATAAGGCTCCACATATTTGATAAAGAATTATGGGAATAACGTAGTGTGACGTGTAAGGAATGAAATTTGCTGTTTAACTATTCCAAGAGCAAAGAACCCACACTAATCCTGAACCCAATTGCGCTGGTGAAGTTTATATATTGTTAGTTCAATGCGCGCGCGCAGAGCATAGATACAGACCGAAGTTCAACTGGAGAGCGTTCTCCAAGACCAACAACGTCAGCTAATAAGATGGTCGTGTTGGAGTGGAGACCAACGAAATGAGCCCTTAATTGAATGACAAAGCTTCCATGTGCGCGCAGGTAATAAGCTATCAAATCAGGCGAACACTGGTTTTCATCACAAATGAGACGAAGACCCTTGAGATGTGTACATTTGAGGATCTATGCGTGTATACTCGACATAAAATTCCGCCTTTCACAAGAAACTAGCCAAGGTGTGATGTTTCCTCAATTCTGTTGCATTTGTCATATTTTATAATCGTCTTCTCTCTCTTGGATTTAAAGCCGAATTCAAGCCATCTCCAAACACATTGACTCCCAAGACGGCAAGGAAAATGGCCAACCCCGGGAAAAGGGGTAACCAAGGGACCCGTAATACGAATCTTCTTGCGTCGCTCAAATCCAGGCCCCAGCTGGGTGTCGGTGGTCTAACTCCCAACCCTAAGAAGCTTAGAGATGCCTCTGCAATAATAGCGTAGGCAAAAGTAACAGTGGTTTGGATCAGAATCGGTGCAACAATGTTTGGGAGGATATGCCTTAATACAATTTGGTAGCCCCTAAGACCCATTGTTCTTGCAGCCATCACAAAAGTTTCTTCTTTTACCTTTAATGTTACCCCTCTTGTCAACCTCGCGTAATGGGTGGATATGGTAAAGCCTAATGCCATCATAACATTGGTCATGCTGGGGCCTATGACCGCCATCAATGCAATGGCCAATAATAGTGGTGGGAAGGCCATTATCCCGTCTACAATTCTTGAAATTAGATTATCTACCTTAGATCCGCCATATCCCGCCATAATCCCCATGGGTACCCCTATAGACATGGCGATTCCACATGATACTATTCCAACAATAACCGATACTTTTGCGCCCCACATTACTCTGCTCAGCACGTCTCTTCCCAGAGAGTCTGTTCCAAAAGGATGAGTTCGAGAGGGAGGGGATAACGCGATACTGAAATCCTGTTCAGCAGGATTATGGGGGGCTAGGTATGGACTAAAAATCGCTAGAAATACCATGCCGACTATTATTATTAATCCGAACATAGCCATCCTGTCCCGCTTCAACTGACGAAGTGCAAGTCTAAATTCACTTATCGTCTTTTCTTCGGGATGGTTTTCCGAGGTATTCTCCATATTGCTTTCGCTCTTCATTCAACTCTAATTCGTGGGTCCACGACGCCGTATAAGATATCCGATACCATACTCATCACAGTATAAATCAAAGCCATGAATAGAGCAACGCCTTGCATAGTCGGGAAATCTCTATACATAATTGACCGCATCAACAGTCTTCCGATTCCTGGCAATGCAAATATTTCTTCAATAATTATCGCGCCTCCAAGCAAAGTAGCAAAATTCGTGGTCGTAACTGTTATCAAAGGGATCAGACTGTTGACTAGAGCGTGCTTGAGAATCACAATCCTTTCCGGCAACCCCTTGGCTCTTGCAGTAGTGATGTAATCCTGATCTAAAACATGAATCATACCTGATTTGACAAGTCTAGCTGCTAAGGCTGAGAACATCGCTCCTAAAGAAATAACTGGTAATAGGAAATGTCTTATTCCTTCAATAGGGTTTCTTAAGAAAAGAGAAAAATCAGTATAACCTGTAATTGGAAGGACTCTTAGGTATATTCCAAATATTATTATCAGAAGGATGGCCAAGAAAAAGTCGGGGATTGATTGGCCAGCAACTGCTACAGTAGTGGCAATATAATCCCATATGGTGTTTCTTTTTGTGGCGGCTACTACCCCAGATGGGACTGCTATGATCAAAGCAAACAACATGGCTCCCGCCGCTAACGTGATGGTGGTTGGCAGCCTATCCGCTATCATTTTTGCAACTGGTTGGTTGCTTATTATTGACCTTCCAAGGTCTCCTTGTAAAAGCCGCCCTAGCCACGTTAAATATTGAATATGAAGGGGTTGATCAAGGCCGTATTTCCTTCTGAATTCTTCTATTAACTCCGGCACCGCGTGGGGTCCCGTCAGGATAATAATTGGATCTCCTTTTGCCAAATACATAAAACCCCAAGTGACGAAAGAGACTACTAGAAAAACAGGTATGGCATATAGCAGTCGTTTTACTACGAATCTCCTTATACCTTTCCCTAGAATCTTTCTATCCAAATGATGCAGGATTCGACTAATTCTCTTGAAGAGCTTCAAGTTTTACTCCCTTCTTTTCTTTAATTTCCTTAAAGAAATGACATGCCACAAAATGATTATCCTCCGCTTCTACAAATTGCGGTTCTCTCTCGACACATATTGATTGTTTAAAGGGACATCGGGGATTGAATCTGCAGCCGGGAGGCGGGTTCAGTGGACTCGGAACCTCTCCCTTTAACATGGTTCCCTGAGGTTTTGTTCTAGGATCAGGTATTGGAATCGCTGATATAAGGGCTTGCGTGTATGGGTGGAACGGGTCACTAAAGATACTGTCAACAGAAGCCAACTCAACAATTTTCCCTACATACATTACCGCGACTCGATCGCAAACATGATATATCACGTTAAGATCGTGCGCAATTACCATACACGTTAGGGCCATGTCTCGCTGTAGACCCATTAGTAAGTTCAATATTTGGGCTTGAATAGAGATGTCCAACGCCGAGACAGGTTCATCTGCAACTATAAACTCTGGCTTTGTTATGAGGGTACGAGCAATGGCTATTCTCTGCCTTTGCCCACCGCTGAATTCGTATGGATACCTATTTACATGACGTTTTGATAATCCCACCTTCTCCAAGATTTCAATCACCATTTCCTTTTTTCTGTTCTTCGGAATCTTGAAATGAATGTCTAGCGGTTCAGTGAGCAATCTTTCAATATTCATCAGCGGGTCTAACGAGGAGTAGGGATCTTGGAACACCATTTGCATATAACGTCTAAGCTTTCTCATTTCTCCTTTCTTCAATGAAAATATGTTCTTTCCCTTGAAGATTACCTCGCCTTCTGCGGGCTTATATAGTCCAATCAAAACTCTTGCAAGAGTGGTTTTTCCACATCCGCTCTCTCCAACCAACCCAAAAATCTCGTTTCTAGATATCTTTAAACTCAAGCCATCAACTGCACGAACTGTTCCATCGCGAGTCTCGAAATACATTTTTATGTTGTTGGCTTCCAACAGCGTTCCAGGCATTGATCATCCCTATCAATTATATGTATGGCAACTTACCTTGTGGTTGGGTTCAACTTCGATTAAGGAAGGTTCTCCGAGTGTGCACACATCCTTTCTCTCATTACATCTAGCGCAAAACCTGCACCCTTTGAAGTCCCCAATTAATGATGGGACAATTCCCTCTATTGTGCTCAGTTTTTCTTTGTGACCAATCTTTGGGATAGATTCAAGAAGCCCTCTTGAGTAGGGATGCAGTGGGTTGTAAAAGATTGTTTCCACGTCTGCGATTTCCACGAGCTTACCCGCATACATTACTCCAACCCTATCAGCATAGCGTGCAATGATGCCGAGGTTGTGAGTTATTATCAGTATGGACACCCCCATTTTTTTTGAAAGCTCATGTATCAAGTTTAATATTTGGGCTTGAATGGTAACGTCGAGGGCGGTGGTGGGTTCATCTGCTATTAGAAGAGAGGGTGCACATGACAGCGCTATTGCTGTCATAATTCTTTGTCTCATTCCGCCACTGAATTGATGAGGGTAGTTTCCGTATCTTGACTTGGGGGATGGTATACCTACTAACCCCATCATTTTGACAGATTCTTCTATTGACTTTTTGGAAGAAAATCTTTTGTGAAATTGAAAGACCTCTGAAACCTGACTACCGATTTTCAGAACAGGATTCAGAGAACTCAAAGGGTCTTGGAAAATCATTGAAATCCCTTGCCCTCTAATCTTTTCCATCTCTGTCTCATTTTTTTCAAGAAGATCATCATCCTTGAAGAAGATCCTTCCACCTACAATCCTTCCAGGGTATTTTATTAGTCGCATTATTGAAAGAGCGGTCACAGTCTTTCCGCACCCAGATTCACCGACGAGCCCGAGAATCTCTCTTTCTCCAATTTCAAAGGACACACCGTCAACAGCTTTCAATGTTCCCAAGTAGGTGTCAAAGTAAGTGCGAAGATTTTCTACCTTCAGCATTTGCTTGGCCAATTCTATGCCCAACTTTGTCTAGAATATTCTAGAGGTCTTTTCTAAACCTTTCACCACAGTTTCTCTCAAAATTGTTATTATTGATTGATTCACCTCGGAAGGTACCCCGTCAACGCGTGGCATCTGCTTAAGATACAAAGCATCTGTTCCCCCTGCTTTGAAACACTCTTCCAGCATACGTTGTTCATCTGTTGAGTTATGGAGAATTCTAAGATTATTAAGGAGCCCGGCAAGGCAGGCTTGTAAGCCGTATGCACCCCAGTTCGAAATGGCAGCAACTATCAAGAAATCAGTCTCTGTGACGGCTGCTATTCCTGATTGGCATGGGCATTGGCATCTACTCCCGTAGGGAACAACAATATCTTTCACTTCTCTGTTTATTACTCCAAAACCTATCTCGTTGCCTCCGTCGCCGATTCCTATTGTTAGGATATTTCGCCTTCTGGCTTCATTTATTAGATGCTGCAATTTGGCGTGCGAATTGGTGTGATCGAATCCGCGAACGGTGTGAATGACTCCTTTTTCGTTAGGACTCAACTTCTCAAGTGTGATTATCATAGAAGGTTCATATTCATCAAGAATCTCGGGAGCTAATCTCTTGGATTCTCCATCGTCATAGGGATAGCTTCTTATGAACCCCGTGCGGTCTTTCCTTCTAAAGGTTTCAAAGTCTGAAAGTGCTAAACCCAACGATTCGCATGATGCTTTAATAGGGTCAATATTTAATTCTTCAGTAAGGAAGATTGGTTTTAAACTCAAGCCTTTGTTCAATGCGTTGCCTAAGGCCGCTGCACCCAAGGGTCCATCGGTCTCCCCTTTTGCCACCCAAGGAACAATTCCTGCACCAGTCGAGATGATGATGTTCTCATTCTTGTTTGCTCTCTTGATGATTTGCTCGGCTGCTAGAAGACTGGTGGGGGCACCATATTTGTCTTCCACTACCGCATTCAGCTTATGGATGAAACCACGGGGCATCCCCAGGGGACGCATTTCAACTGTACAAAGCCGTTCAATGTTCTTCGCTACTATTGTATCCAATAAAGTCACAATGATAGAAAAAAGAAAAGGGGCGGATATTAAGCTTATGTACTTCTGTACACTTCGTCGAATTGATAGAAGTTCTCCTTGGGCTTGGGGTAGAAGTTGCGGATGTTCTTCCTTGTTGGTTGGATCATTTGCCGAGTCACAAGGTAGACATATTGACTCTGAGGTATTACAATATCGAGTGCCGCTAGGTATTTCTGATGTCTTACGGTAGGATCCAAAGCTGTTCTTGCCTCTTCAAGCAATTTGTCCACCCCGGTTGACACGGTGTCGAGTCCAGTCCAACCAATTGTCTCTGGGTAGTAGAACCACCACATTCCAGAGTCGGAGTCGTCAGTAACTCTGTCGACGTCTCCATGTGACATTATGAACGTCTTTTCGTCAAAGGGAATCCAGTATTGATTCACCCAAGCACCGTACTCCATTGCTTCGATTTGAATATCTATGTTAACCTTTGCCAATTGCGCTTGAACTACTTGGATCTCACGTACAAGATTGGATTTTTGACCCGTTATTACTGTGGCTTGAAATCCGTCGCTGTACCCTGCATCATCCAGAAGTTCTTGAGCCTTTGTAAGGTCAGCTGTGTCGGGGAAATATTTCTTTGTAGTATACCCGAGATCATGGGGCATAAGCGGTAGGCATGTTGGTCTAGCGTATCCATAGTAAACGCTGTCAACTATTTCTTGTCTATCGACGGCATAATTTACTGCTTGTCTCACTCGCTCATCAGCAAATGGCGAATCTTCACCTGGCCCCAAGAGTTCATCAATCCTAAACGATAGAAAGTCAAAGTTCCATCCAGCAACAGTGTTCACTGTTATGTCAGGGTTTGTCTTCAGACTATCAACGTCACTATAGTCACAGGCATCAATGATATCCAGTTCATTGTTGATCAGCGCTTGCGTTTTTGTAAAGTTGTCTGGCATTGGTTTATAGATGATTTCATCCACTAGAGGTATTCCTTTTTTCCAGTAGTTTTCATTTTTCACTAGTTTAACGTAATCCCCGCTCATCCACGTGTCGAATATGAATGGCCCAGAGCCGACAGGATTCGTTCCAAAGTTTTCATGACCGATCTCTAGATATGCCGCCTTTGGAATTACGCTTAGACCTTGGTATGCAATGGTTGATAGAAATGGCGCGAATGGTTCCTCCAGATGTATTGCTACTTGGTAATCACCCAATACTTCCGCGTCTTTCACGAAATAGTATACTGAAACTCTGGCTCGTTGATTCTGAACTGTGTCATTAACGTTCCACGCCACGTCTTCAGCAGTTAATTCACCGTAGCCTTTATGCCATTGTACACCTTGCCTTATATCAAAAATGTATGTTTTTGCTTCATCTTCAACTGCCCAGTTGGTGGCAATCATTGGAATGTGCGTGATTGATTTGCCAGTTCTATCGTATAGAACGTCGACCAGTCTATCGAAGATCATGTGTTCAACTTGGGCTCCCCATACGTCACCAGCCATTGTAATGTTAGGGTTTATGGTTATAGGCTCATATGCGTGCGCAACTCTAAGAGTTCCACCGACTTCGGCTGGTGGAGCCTCTTCTGCTGGTTTCGCAAACCAACCGACAGCGCCACCAACGGCTCCACCGATGGCAAGGCCGCCTGCTAGGGCTCCAACTGTCTTCAAGTAATCTCTTCTTCCTTGTGTATCACCCATGTTTGACCACTCGAAAACGTATGTATCTTTGAACATTGTTTTAAGGTTTTCGGACCCATGTTGTTGGTAGCAGTGCTGTATTCATGGAAAAATGCCCCTCGAAATTGGAGAGCCTCGAGCTTCCATCGCAGAATCAGTGTTTTTCTGCTGCTTCCCGTTGCTTCTCGAAGCGGCGAGCTATTAAGAGGCTTATTTCCATCAAGACAATAAGGGGGAGGATAGTTGCTATCTCGGTCACAAGACTTGGTTCAGGATCGATGAACGCGATCAAAACCACGACTCCGACGTAAATGTATTTTCTGTTCTTCTTGATCTGTTCGGTGGTTATTATTCCAACCTTAACAAGCAGAACGACGTACACGGGAAAGGTGAAGATGAAGCCGCATAGTAACAAAGTTGTCATAACCAGTGAAAAGAATTCTGAGAAGGCATAAGTCGGGGTCAGCCCGACAAAATCTGCGAATAAGATCATGGCTCTTACCGTTGCCGGTGCAACGATCAGATAGCCGAGGGTGAGCCCGAACATAAAGAGGCATGTAAAAGAGATGACGAAGGGATATACAAGTCTTCTTTCATGCTGATGGAACGCTGGATTGGCGAATTTGTAGAGTTCATACATGATGACCGGGGAGCTTATGACCACTCCCAACAGGAGGGAGACGAAGACATAGACCTCTAAGGGCGCAAACCAGCTGATGGGCAGAAGTTCAATGTCCGCGGGCAGGAAGTCCGACTGCAGTTTTCTGATGACAAAGGACGAGATCGTTTGGTACCACGGATTGGCAGCAGAGAGCTCCGCTAAATCGAGCTGTATAGGAACCACCATCACTACGATTGTGGAAACAATCAGGGCAAAGGAAACCGTGCGGAGCCGCAACAGTAACTCCTGTGTGTGCTCCCAGAACGTTAAGCCTTCTTCATCCTCATCAGGCATACGAATCACCCTGCGCACCACACTGTGAGATCAGAGAGTGAGGCAAGGCTTCAGGATGCTTCCCATTCTTTGGCGGCCTTATTCATTTCGTTCAATATCTGTTCCATGTTCTTCCCGCTGGTGTCCACTCCCATCTTCCTCGCGGCTTCAATGATGGCCTCTTTCTCCTCTTCTTTCCTTGCCTTGGTGGGTTCCTCAGAACTCGCCTTCTTGAATTCCCGTATGCTTTCACCTACAGCTTTTCCCAAGCCTCTCAGTCGGCTTGCTCCGAAGAGAATGAGGACGATCGCGAGGATGAGGATCAGCTCAGGCCAGCCTAAAAAAGCCATACTTTTTTCACCTCTTTTCAGTCTCCGGATTGGGGGCGTTCTCTTGGCTGTTAAGCCTTTCATTGATCTCTCCCACTATGTGCTCTTTAGTCTTTCCCTCAGTAGTGATATTTAGTTTCTTGGCGATGTCGGACAGTGTTTTGTCTATTTTCCCTGTATCCGCACTCTTTGATGGAGAGCGAGAAGCTCCAGTTGAAGAAGAGCGGATATTCTTGATGGGATTCGATCCCATATTGTTCAATTCCGTCGTAAGACCCGAAGTTGCCTTAGTGAATTCTCGCATCGCCTTTCCCAGTTCTCTGGCGATTTTCGGCAACTTGGTGGGGCCAAAGACGAAGAACAGTAATACGATGATTAAGACCACCTCTTGCCATCCAAGCATTCGACAAACGCCCCAAATCACTTTTGCTTGAACTTCCTTTAAAAGTTAGCGGCAAATGCCGACATGTTGAAAGGGCATAGCGACTCCATTTCACGATTCGCGCACATGAATTGGTTGAGTCGTTGGAGTAAGACCAGGGTCGCAGTAGCGTTTCGTGACCTTCTCGAGTAGCAAGCGTTCTTCCTTTATTTCTGGGAAGAAGAGGGGATGGCTTGTGCAGGTTTCTCTGCAGTCAGAGGCGCCAAACCCTCGAACTGGGATTTCGACTTCTTCGATCTCTTCCAAGTACCGATTTATAATGCACTCCATCTTCTTTGCTGTTTCAGCAGCAACGACTCCAACGATTTTCGCGTTCTGAGCATCTAGGAGATAGTCGATGTGCCAGTGCTTTGGTTTCTGTTTTCTCAGGTGGCGTGAAAGGCGAGCTTTGAGATTGCGCTTCTTCTGCCCATCGCCGATCCCGTGTACGTGGAGTATCCTTTGGCGAAGTCATTTGAACCGAGCTGTCCCACATTTAGATTCGGTTTCTTGGGGAGAAAGATTGTGAGCGTGTGTACGCCCTTGGTCTGAAGGATCTGCATCTTGGCAATGTTCCTTTCAGTCGGAATCAAGCTGTTAGGTTTTGAACAACCTCGTGAAGTTGTCATGGTACACCTTTCTTCTCGCTTTGTTTGAGATATTTGCAGAATCTAAGATCACCAACTGAATGGGATAGTGAAGATAGGGCGCGTCCGACCCAAAGAGAACCCGATCCTCGTCAACATCGACCGCAAGCTCAATGAACTCTGGTAGGGTGGCGGAGGTCTCGACATAGACATTCCCTGCCTGTTCCAACGCCTTTACGCAGCCTTCTCTCAAATGCCCCAATATAATGGTCAAGCGAGGATGCTTCTGCGCAATCTTCAAAGCGAGACCCGGCGCGGAGAACCCTTGGCCCGTGTGGAAGAGGACTGGCAACCCTAACTCAGCCACCTTTGTGAAGAACTTCGCAAAGAAGGGGTGGTCGGGTCGAAAGCACTCCACCATCGGGTGCAATTTGAGTCCAGCCAACCCGCGCTCGTTCGTCATCCGTGTGACCTCCTCAACGGCCTCCGGCCCTCGCCGTGGATCCACGCGTCCAAACCCGACCAGGCGATCTGGGTACCTGTCGACACATTCCGCGATGTAATCGTTCATTTGGGGATATCGGTCGCCGACGTTCGGGTTAGGAAACACGACGGCGCGCTCAACACTAAATCGATTGAAGAGCGCAAGCAACTCCTCGATGAATATCGTCGGCTTCATGTATGGCTGCCACGGGCCTGATTCCCCCAGATGAACATGCACATCACAGAGCTTCACAGCAAAATCCCTCCATCCTTGACTCTGAGTGTTAAGAAGCCGTTATAACTCTTAACATGAATGTGCGCAAGGGAAAAACGTAAAAGCCGCCTCAATACTTCATAGCAACACATTGCCGGTGATCGACCATGAGCACTGACGAAGAACCGAAAGAAGAAGCCAAAAAGGACCCGATAAAGCTCCACCGCGAAGGCACCGCCTTGGCCGACGTGGGCAACTACGCGGACGCCATTGACAAGTTCTACAGTGCCTACGAAGTGTACGAGACAGACCGCAACCACTTCGACGCGTCATACACCCTGTTCAAGGCCGCCGAATGCAGCTTCTACCTCAAAGACTACGACACCGCCGCCGAACGGTTCCTCAAAGCAGCGGAGATCGCCTTCGACGTTGGCTATGACCGGTTCGCCATCAGCGCGCTGGAATACGCTCGCGACTGCTACAAGGCTCAAGATCAGAAGAAGAAAGTGGCCGAGATCGAGCAGCAGATCAAAGACGCGAAAGAAAAGCTGCCCAAGATATGACGAAGCGGCTCGAGATAACCCTGCTATTCCTGCCCATTCTGATCGCCGCATTTTCAATGGTCACATCACTTGAAACTCAGCCACCTTTCTTGTCCTTTCACCTGGTCCATTCCTCAGATGGGTTAGGATCCGTAAGAAAAATGCTTATGTCCCATCAGAAGATTAGGTGTCATAACGGGGATGGACGGACTAGTAGGGTATAGCCCATGCAAGAGACGTTCCGTGCGCTCGCTGAGCTCTGCGGTCAATTGGAGGGCACCGCAAAACGCCTACGCATGATCGATCTCGTAGCCAACTTCCTCAAGCGCCTCCGGCCTGATGAAGTGGAACCCGCCACAGCCATGATCTTAGGGCGCCCGTTTCCGAAGTGGGATCAGCGCACCCTTGAGGTCAGCTGGGCCACCCTGAGCAACGTCATCAAACGCATCACTCAGACGGACTGGAGCGCTTTCTCCGCCGCCTTCAGCCAAACCGGCGATGTGGGCGCTGCCACCAAAGTGGTCTTCGAGAAGAGCACGCTTCAGAAGCAGGCGACCTTATTGGAAAAACCCTTAACGATCCTAGACGTGCGACAGCGCCTCGAAGACATCGCCGCGGCCACCGGGCAGGGTTCACGAGAGAAGAAGGAACGCCTCCTCGGACCCCTGCTCAGCAACGCGACCCCGCTTGAAGCCAAGTACTTGGTCAAGATCCTAGTCGGCGAGATGCGCACCGGCTTCAGCGAGGGGCTCATGGAACTCGCGGTCTCCAAGGCATTCAACATGCCACACGAGGTCGTTCGGCGAGCAAGCATGCTGACCGGCGATATCGGCGAGGTTGCGCAGATCACTAAAACAAAGGGCCCAGAAGCTGTCGTGCAGATCCGATTGCAGATCTTCCGACCCATCAAACCCATGCTCGCCCAAATGGCCGACGATGTAAACGATGCTCTGAAAGAACTCAAGGGCAAAGCAGCGTTCGAATATAAGCTCGACGGCGCACGTGTCCAGATTCACAAATCAGTGGATACCGTCCAGATTTTCAGCCGCCGACTGAGCGACGTGACGGAAAGCTTCCCCGAAATCGTCACACTGGTCCGCGAGCGGGTCAAGGCCGAGGAAGCCATCTTAGATGGCGAAATCATTGCCATCGGCGAAGATGGCCACCCGCTTCCCTTCCAACACCTGATGCGACGCTTTCGACGAGTCCACAATATAGAGAAGATGATCAAACGGATCACAGTGCAGCTGCATCTCTTCGATTTATTGTATGTCAACGGCCACAGCCTCATAACGGAAGCATACCAGGCACGGAGAACGCGACTAGCCGGCATCTCCGGAGACATCCGTCTGACGCCCCAGCTAATCACCGCCGAGGCCAGGGAAGCAGAGCAATTTCTGAAAGATGCTATAGACCGTGGGCACGAAGGCTTGATCGCGAAGAAACTCGGCAGCCCCTACACCCCCGGAATTCGTGGGAAACGCTGGTTCAAAATCAAAGAAGCCCTCGAACCGCTCGACCTCGTCATCGTCGCCGCCGAGTACGGCTATGGCCGACGCCACAAATGGCTCTCTGACTACTACCTCGCCGCCCGGGACGCGAACAGCGGCGAGTATCTCGTGCTCGGCAAGACCTTCAAAGGCCTCACCGACAAGGAAATCATCACCATGACGCGCCAGCTCGAAGAACTAGCCCTAGAACAAAAGCATGGGAAAGTCGTCGTCACCCCCAAAATCGTCGTCGAAATCGCCTACAACGAAATCCAGAAAAGCCCCAAATACAAATCGGGCATGGCGCTCCGCTTCGCGCGAATCACGCGAATTCGAAACGACAAAAGTCCCGAAGAAGCCGACACCATCCACAGAGTAAGACAGATCTACGAGCAGCAATTTGAGAAGAAAGCCAAATACTCGAATTCTTGAATGCTATACTCAAACTCTCACTTGCGTTTGCGGAACATCGGCGTGTCGTGGATGTCTCCGACGTACTCGAACCCGACTTGTAGCAGCTCTTTGGCATCGTTCGGCGAGTCAGGGATTTTCACGATCCACTCGTCATCTGAGGCTTCGCCGTAGATGGCTCGCTTCATGTCAATGTACTGCATGGTGCTGGTGATTCGTCGATGCCCATTTCTCGTTGGGTTCTCAGGATATCTCTGGTGTCGTGTCAGTATTTGGTGGCGTACCAGTGACGCACTGGGCGCGCGCATACAGGCAGCCTATGCCCAACATTGTAGAAGGGGGACAGCCCACACCAAAGCTTGATTCATCAAACTGCAGCATGCATGCATTCGACATCGGGTGCAGGTATTCTCGCGTAGGACAAGTCTTTTATTCCAATCGCATTCATTTGAAACTCGAGGGTGGCAAATTGGGCAGTTTATGGCTTGGCGCGTTCATCGGCTTTCTCGTCACCGTCGTGCTTGGGTGGGCCGTTCCGATAGTGGGACATTTCATTGGCGGGCTAGTTGCCGGGTTGATCGCTGGAGGCGGAATAGGCCGAGGAGCCCTAGCGGGATTTCTTGCAGGAATCCTTGGGGGAATAATCATCGCGATACTACTAGTCATGGGGCTAGCAGCGATAGGGGGCCTTGTGGGCGGAGGATTGGGGGGACTGGTAGGTGGCTTGGTCGGTTTGGTCGTTGGAATTGCCGCAATCGTACTCGGTATCTTCGGAGCGATCGTTGCTGCCATCGGTGGACTCGTCGGCGGAGCAATAAGAAAAGCCTAGCATACGAGAAGTGGAAGCGCCGCTCGTGGATACCAGAATGCCCCAAAGAAAAAGAGCCTGATTTCCTTTTGTTCGCAAGCAGAAGAAAGGCTGTTCCCAGACTTCACTGCGCACATGTCTGCTAGGCTTCTTTCATGAGACGTTGGCAGATCTTACAAGCCTCGATAACGTGGAATCCCTTTTCAGTGGTCCTCCAAATATCAGACTCCTCTGTTATGAACCCGGCCGCTTTTAGATGGTTCAAGTATTTCTCCAACTGACTGTAACTCAGCCGAACCTTGAACATTATACCAGTCTTCCGCGCGCCATCTTTGGCATTTTCCAAGATCTGCAGAATTATCTCGTGGCGCCCTCTTCTCTTGAAGCTTCCTTCTGTCATTCCATAACCCAACACATACAAGTTCATGCCATCAAATAAAAAGCTTGAAGCGAACCCTCACGACGGCTTGGAAACGAAATCGAAGGAACCAACGAAACATATCTCCACTGCCCTGCAAACAGAGATGGTCACGGTGTATGACCCAACAGACGGCTGGAATAACTCGGAGAACATACCCACATTAGCGCATGGCTAAGGCCATCCCAGAGGCACGCGACAACCAATTGCAGACGCAAGAAGAATAAGGCCAAAGGTACCCGGAAGAGCACGAGATTGTTCAAGGCGAAAACCACCGAATGCTATAAGTCCTCCGTCGATCGCTCTGGTTGCTGCAAGTCCCACGAAGAAACAAAGTCCATGCCAAAAGAAAGGACCAATCTCACACATTCGCAGTAGAAAATGTACTCAGAAACTACTGACACTTGTCTCCGTTCGTTAGCGAAGTGGGTCGAATCAAGCGTTTTTGACTACTCAGATGCAAGAAATCGTGAGATTCGTGCCCAGAATCGTCCCAAAATGCTTCTATTATGATCCATCTTTCAAGAAAACCATTCGACCAATCAAGGGAAAAAGCGAAGCGCATTCGAACCACATTTTCTTCACGGTCGAAGCCTGGTGTCGAGACTTTGCAGCGGCCCTACGCGCTGCCGTACCATCGACAGCGTGCAGAATCAATCGAAAAAGACGGAATCTGCTTCGAGATACTTGTCAATAGCTTACACTATTTCTTTTGCTGATTGTTCGTTCGATCGAGCCAAAGACTACCTGCATGCATGCACCAAAGACAGATGCGCTTGACATCAAGGTGCGAAGAAAAACTTGGGCGACACCAATTCTTATTGTGACACAAAAGCGTCGCCAAACAAACGAATTTGCATGCATGGTTTGCCTTCGCTCGAATGTTTTGGAGGACTGGCATAGCGGACTTGGACGCAAGAAAGGATCTTGGGAAAGCTCGTCTCCTTTCCAGGGTAGTCGCAAAAGATACAGGAACTCTGAGCCGGCGAGATGCACACGTGCCGTGCTTGTTGCGCATACATTTTAGGGAAGCTCTGCTACAGATTGTGAGGTGGCGAGATGGTGTGATGGAGCAGGATCAACGATGGACACAAGCCTATCTCAAATTGAAGGGGCAATGGAAGCTCAAGCCAAACTGGAAACTCATCGAGTATCTTCATTTGATTCCACAGGGTCCTGTGCTGGATCTAGGAGCAGGTAATGGCCGAAACGCGCTCTTCTTTGCCGAATTGGGACATGAAGTCGACTACGTGGACATCTCGAAGACCTATTCGAAACGGATGAAGGACCGCGCTGAAGATGCGAATCTTGCGCTGACAGCCCACAATGTGGATATTCGTAATTTCGACATTCCAGAAAAACACTATGCACTGATCATCGCCTCAAAGATCCTCCAACTGTTTCCCAAAGCGGATATCGAGGACATCACGGAGAAGATGAACGCCGGTCTAGCCCGAAAGGGTCTGATCTACGTGTACACCTTCTCCGTTGCGACCCTCAAGCATAGCAAGAGACTACACGAGTTAGAACGAGTCGAGGAGAACACATACTATCACAGCAAATATCGCCAACACTTTCACTACTTCAAGAGTGGCGAACTCCCCTCGCTTTTCCCAAGGCTTAGGACGATCTTCTACAATGAGGGCACTGTACACGACTTGAAGAAGCGAGATTCTCGATATGATTTCACTTTGGAGTATCTGGGACAGCGTGTTCGCTAGAGGCGTGGGGTATTTGTGGCGTACACACACTTTTGCACGGGCGCTCCACGCTCGCGCGTGCGTTCAAGGTCGAAGGTTTGATCTTGCATACATATGCATTCCATGACCATGTGTTCAATCAAATTGCTGGTTCCACCGCTACATGCCTCAGTCACAACACCACCTGAATAGGAAGGGCAAAGCCCACTAGGACAGAATATTCAGACGCTTGCTATCGGAACTCCAAGCCCGATTTTGGAATCGTGAGAGGCGTACTTGTTAGCCAGTTTCGTCTATGAAATTGTATCCGCCCTATTCTGTGCGTCTTCAGAGTTTCAAGATAGGACGCAAGTGACGTTAGTGTGTAGGTACTACAAAGTTCACCAGTATCACTGAACGCTCAATACAATAAGTTTAAGATTAGCAAGAATGAGCGTCTTTGCCTACGTCAGAAGCTTCTCATGTACCCGCACACACCGAAAAAGCCCAAAATGAGCCTATTTTCCAACAACTCACAACGTGTCCAAAGAGCCCTTCCCGCCAAGACGGATACAAAACCATCAACAAGAACTCCGCAGAACGGATGCCCAGTTGAATCTCTGTTCTCACCACTAGTGTTCTCTTCAACAAATACATCTTTTCCTCATCTAGAGAGTCAGTCGTTGGCTCTTCAACGGACCCCGACGAACCAAGTGGTTGTCCGCAAAGGCATAGATCAGAGACGACTCGCAGCTTTCGCTAAGAAAAGACATATAAACAACATTAGATGAAATAAAAGGGCAATTTTATTTCAGCCATCTCTGTCGGTCGGCGGTTTGAACAGTGACCACGAAACCAGGCAACCCCTACGAACATCACTACAAGTATGGCAAACAGACGCAACCCATAGATTTTCCAACATTCAAGGGGATTATGGATGATGGAGCGTTTGTCCGCCCCTTAAGAGAC
This sequence comes from uncultured Candidatus Bathyarchaeia archaeon, assembly GCA_964347825.1. Lineage (GTDB taxonomy): Archaea > Thermoproteota > Bathyarchaeia > Bathyarchaeales > Bathyarchaeaceae > CAYFZQ01. Next base: position 24,012 of record CAYFZQ010000007.1, read on the forward strand.
AAGTCTTTTCTCGCGTTTCTATATTGGTTTGGCGTGAGAAGAGCTGAAGCATTGGAACGGGTGAAGGAAGACTTCAAGGTTAGCGATGGGTTGGTGATTGTGGACTGCCCGCCTAAGAAGGGTGGGGAACGTGAACCGTTGGAGGTGTCGATTGACTTTCCCCTTGTCGATCTCATTGTAGAACAGGTTGAACGTACGAGACGGACTTTGGCTAATCCCACTCGCCGGGTATGGAATATGAGTGGTGTAACAGCCTGGCGCATAGTTAAGCGAGTGATGCCGAAACACTATCCCCATTATTTTCGTTTGAACAGAGCTACCAGGTTTCTGGAGGATCCCTCTACCACAATTCCAGAGATGAAAGCTTGGTTCGGATGGAAGAGCACAAAAACCATAGGCAGATACATCGGCTACAGCCGAAGACACATCAGACGACAAAGAGAACGGCTCGCGCGGGAACTAGAAGTGCGATGAAGTGGCTAAAAAGAAGGAGACAGCACAAAGGGGAAACTTCGAGCCTACTTCAAAGACAGCGAAAGAAAAGTTTCTATTGGCGAGACTGTACTCGTCAAAGGCTTTACAAGATCCGTGTGCAACGCCCTAAGTGTTCTCGTTAGTAATCTACGTTGTAATCCTCTTCCAGACATTATCGCCAGACGGGACGACCAGGTTGAATGCATTTGTCAAATGACCTTCCTTCCCTCGCGGATCACCTATTGATTCTGGTCACCCACGCTCTTGCGTATGAGCTCTCGGGATGTTTTGCTGAAATGTCTGTCGTGTCGAGACGAGCAGAAGGTTATTAAGTGCTTCTAAATCAAAGAGTCCGAGGGTAATGAAGATGCCCAAGGGGAAATCAAAAGGAAGCGAGGACCTGAAGCCAAAGGCTGTCAAAGGTCGTATTGTGAGCTTTCGAACTGGCCCAAGAACTCAGCACCCAAGAGAAGGCATACTCAGATTTCCGGAAATCATGTCGTCTGGTGACGCTGCTCAACTGATAGGGAGGAAGGTGGGTTGGCCCGTTGGACAGCGGAAGATTCGTGGAAAGATCATTGCGCTGCATGGGAAGGGTGGGCACTTGAGAGCGCGTTTCAGGAAGGGTCTTCCTGGGGAAGCCCTTGGAACCCTTGTTGAAATTATCGGCTAGTCTCGTTTTTTCGTGTATGGCTTAAAAATGTATCATCTGTGAGACCAATAAGTGTGGAAAATCGGCAGGACGGCCCTTCATTTGAGCAGAAATTTAGCAAGATTCCGTTTCTGTGTTGCCGGGAATAAGTGATTTGGCGGCTACTGCGCGGAAGCTTTCAGTTTTTTAGTCAATTATGACATGCTGGATTTCTCGTTTTGTACCAGAATTGTGAAAGACAGTGTGTAGTATAAATGTCTTCACCATCTATGCATGCAAAAATCCCTGTAGAGCAGGTTTTCTCTATCTCAAAAGTGTGGTGTAATGGGCTAGTGTTCCGAGATGCGCAGGCAGTTCGTCTATGAAGTTCTGAAGTTGCATTATCGGGACTACTGGTGCGTTTCGGTGAAATTTGAGAGGGCCAGCGACCAACGATGCCACGACCGGGGTAAAAACTGCCTTCCTCCAGTTATCTATTGGGATTTTCTCTTGTAGCATGGATGACGCGGCAGCCAAAGCTTTCGTCCGCTCCATCTGTGCTTCAACGGCTTTTGCAGTTGCGGATCTGCCCCATCCGCGACGCCATCGTTTGCAGTCTAGACAGACGACTAGGGGTTCTCTGCAAGCAAGAACATCGATTTCCCAACGTCGTCCCGTCCAATTGAAGCGGAATCGCCTTTGAACAGAGAAGCGGTTAGCTTCGAACGCTTCAGCCGTCATGTTTTCAAACTCAAGCCATTCGAGAAATCTGCCTACCTTCACCAAGTCCGCCCCCAACTTGATGGCTTGAATCGCCATGTTGACTCGTTGCTTTGAGGACGCCTCAGCGACATTGTTCCCGTATGCAATTAATCCCTGTTGGCAGAATCTCCCCAGCATTTCTCGTGCGATTTCCAGTGGGATTCCCGCGTCTCTGCTGAGGATCTTCTCAGCAATCGGCCCAGTTCGCGTCAATTTGAGGATGGACTCGAGAAGCCGACGTTCGCTCGTCATCTTGCCCTGTCATTTATCCAAGACTACTTTATATCGCTAGTCCTGCAATTTATTCTGGTCGAGGTGCCAACATGCCAACCAGTTACGTATCCAAAACCACGAAGTCTGAAGCTCTACATCGCAAAGCGAAAGAGGTGCTACCTGCGGGGGTCGCTTACATCATACGACATTTCGCCCCACATCCTTTCTATACTGCTCAAGCCCACGGAAGCAAGCTGATTGACGTAGATGGCAATGAATACATCGATTTCTGGATGGGCCACTGCAGTCTCGTCTTCGGCCACAGTCCGCCCGAAATCATGAAGAGAGTCGAACGGCAGATATGGAATGGGACCCAGTTTGGAACCTGCCATGCGCTTGAGATCGCCCTAGCGGAACAAGTAGTGAACATGGTGCCGAGCGCTGAGATGGTGCGGTTTACTAATTCGGGGACCGAGGCAAACATGTATGCAATTCGACTGGCGCGAACCTATACGAAGCGAGAGAAGATCGCCAAGTTTGAAGGCGGGTGGCATGGAGGATACGACGCACTGCACAAAGCCGTGAAACCTCCCTTGGATATCACGCCGTCCGGAGGACTCACTTTTAACGTTTTGAAGGATACGATCGTGCTTCCATTCAACGATCTTGAAGGCGTGAGGAAAAGAATGAGAGGGGAAGAGCTCGCGGCAGTTGTAGTGGAACCGCTTCAAGGTGCCGGAGGGTGCATACCGGCGGAGAAGGAATTTCTAAAGGGATTGCGCGAATTGTGCACGGAGATGGGGACGCTACTAATTTTTGACGAGGTTATCACTGGTTTTCGAATGGCCCCTGGAGGTGGTCAGCAGTATTACGGCGTCCTTCCGGACATCACCGTTTTGGGAAAGATAATGGGTGGCGGATTTCCGATCGGGGCGTTCGCTGGTCGTCAGGAGATTATGGTGCATGTTGACGCGCTCATGTTTGAGAGTCCAGAGCTCTCGTTTCATGGTGGAACTTTTTCTGCAAATCCCATATCGATGACGGCTGGTCTGGAGACGTTAAAAATGCTGGAAGATGGGCAGGTTTTGAGCGACTTGAGCAAGCGTGGAGACAAACTGCGCCGACAGCTGCTCGATATATTCGAGAGACACACGATAGCTGTCCAGGTCGTAGGGGAAACTTCACTTCTCAACACCCATTTCACTGGCGAAAAGGTGCGAGATGTTCACGGCGTCTTTCGGGCAGATCGAAAGAAATTGGAGGACTATCACATGCATTTAGTCGCGGAGGGCGTCTTCTTTCTGCCAACCAAAACGGGAGCTCTCAGCGCCGCCCACACTGATGATGACTTGGAGAAGCTTCTTGCCGAAGCCGAAGGTTATGCTAGAAGTATGTAGAAGTGCACTGAAGCAATGGGTCGGATGAAAGCGCCTTCGCCCTAGAGCTACATAAACAGATCTTGTTCCCGAGGTCTTAGCAGATCGGTGGCCTTCGACGTTTCTGACTTTGGATATGAGTACCCTCGGATAATGGCCGCGGGAATTCCTTCGTTCGCTTGTCCGATGACCAATTCGGCTGCTGAAGCCAGCTCGTCAGCGATCGCCGTTCGCTTCACCGTCAAGACGTATCCGAACAAGTCTTTCTCTCCTCGGCGATCCCGAATTGGGTCGATTCCAGCGACGCCAATGGCGATGTTGATTTCTCCCATGCGGAGAGGGCGACCATGTGTATCTGATACGATGACTGCCACATCCTTTCCTGTTATCTCTCTGATTCTTCGTCGCATTCTCTGTGCTGAACGGTCGGGATCTTTTGGCAAAAGGGCAACGTTTCTGTCTCCCGGAACATTAGATCGGTCAACGCCGGAATTGGCACAGACGAATCCATGCAAGGATTCCGTGATCAGCTTTCCATCCCCCATGCGGACGATTCCTTTGGATTGCCGAAGAACGACTTCTACGACTGCGGGGTCCTTGTTGAACTGCTGAGCAAAAGATTTGGCGAAGGCTGATGGTTCGACATCGTCTAGGTTGATTATGTTGCCTTCAGCCCGTGAAGCGACAACGTGACTGATAACGATCACGTCGCCGTCCTGTATGGGCGTTCCTTGCGTCTTTGCAGCGGTGCAGACGAGCTCCATGAGGTCGTCGCCTTCAGTTATGATGGGTAAATCCCTTAGCCCGATTAATTCGACGGTGTTGTCTTTCCGCAAACGGTGTCACCCTTTTTTTGTCCGTTTCTATCCGCTTTCCAAACAGCTTCAAGAAGCGCACTGACTCTTTTTACGGTTTCTGCTTCCGCGCGCGCAAATCTAGCTATCAACAACTTCGTATTCTTGCCTGTTTCTTGCGCCCAACCCAAGCTCCACAGCTCTGCGAACTTGCGTGTAACTCCACGGATCATTCCTCAGACTAGAACCCTCAAAAGCTGCGACTGTTTTCAAAGCTTCCACATCCAAAGCTACTCTATCCCCAGAAGCCAACACCAAACCTGGATTTCGAAGTTCACCCGTTGCAGGCCCACCAGAAATGAAGCATTTTCTGCCATCCATGATTATTAGATGCGGCTTAACAACTAGATTCAAGTCCGATACCTTCTCCTCTAAACGTCTCATGTGAAGTCGTATCCTCTCACTAGGCTTCATGAAACCGACGGCTAGCTTCAAGCTGAAGGTGAATTTCGCGGATCTGTGGGTTTTCATGCAACAGGTATAAACAACTTTTTTCGATTCCAATGCTATCTCAGGCAGACTCACGTTTCGCAGATACATGCCACCAGTTGCAACCTTTCTCCATGTGCCTTCATCGAAGATTGCCACTTCGGCTCCAACTTCCTCCGCCTCTTTCAACATCCCTGTTTCTTTCAATACATTTCGAGTTGAAAGTCGAAACATCGAAGATTCACCAAGAACAACTTTTTTGGCACCACGCTCATACAATAACTCAATTATTGCTTTAACAAATTCAGGGTCGCTGGAACCGGGTGGAGGATCAGCAGTATTGAAGTTTGGTTTCAACAGGACTTCGTCTCCCGGTTGGATGACCTTGTCGAAACCTCCAATCAGGTTCACAGAACGCAGAATGGCTTCCTTCGAAGAATTGAATTTCGTTACTCTTCCAACTAATGCTCTGCCGTCTTTCTTGAATGGATTTGCGACGGCCATGCCAATTCTGGCTTTAGCACTTGAGAGAACCATGAAAGATACCTACTGGATTCTTCTGCGAACAAAACGTGGACAGGAAGCTATATAAATATGACGCATGTCATATTGTTGTGAGAATTGCGACACGAACGGTGGAGGAACATCTGTTTTGGAAAGAAACTCTTCGCTTTTTCCTCCTCAAAAAGATAGCCATAATGATGAAAAAGTTCCTATGACATATGCACTTACACATTCTACGTCGCCTTTCATGCCTCTCGTTAATGTTATACTAAGCCGCCGAAGCATTAGACAGTACCAGCACAAGGAAATTCCTAGAGACGCATTAAATAAGATTCTTGAGGCGGGGAGACAGGCTCCTTCAGCAATGAATAGACAACCGTGGCATTTCATCGTTGTGACTGACGCTGAGATCAAGAAGGAATTGTCCAAATGGCTCTTCACCAAGCATATCAAGGATTCCCCAGTCACCATTGTAGGATGTGCTAAGACTAGCTTCCTTGACAGAAAATGGTCTACTATTGGAACCTCAATTGCTTTGCAGAACATGGTTATTACCGCTTGGGCTTTGGGAATAGGATCATGTTGGATCGGAGGATTCAAAGAAGACAAAGTGAAAAGACTGCTAAGAATCCCTGACAAGTGGAAGATTGTAGCTCTTGTGACTTTCGGATATCCTGCAGAGACACCTCATGTGAAGAGAAAGAAACCAATTGGGAAAGTAGTCAGCTTCAATAAGTTCTAAGAGTTGACGTTGCTCTCGCATTATTGTGCTTGCGCCGCGAAACGAAAGGAAACTTGAAAAGACCCGGAGTCCAGTGAAAGAGCCTAGTGGAGACTGCGCACGTGGGAAAAAATGTTCGCGTCAAAACGTGGAGAGAGTTCAAAAGATTAGCCGTCGAAAAGAAACCGAAAAGCATCATCTACGTCATTGCCCAAGGCATCCCAGCTGGACATTTAACAAGCCTCAAGTTGCTGCTACCTGTTGAACGAACGCAGTACATTTTCGTCGATAGCGCAAAAGGCAACAAGCTGAGAAGGACGGGAATACCCATTCGGACGGATAAGCAAGGAAACCGCTTTATCGGAGATGATGATGTAAAAAGTTACCTCAAGACACAACTACAACGAGACGACCTGCAAATCTTCTCCTACTGGACGATCTAGCAGGAACGCTCGCGCACAAATCCTTTAAAGATTCCTCTGCAATTAGTTCCACAGGTAATACGATGCTCACCAGGCACAGCGGCGTGAAAAGGCATCTTTCACCGAAAGCTCTAGGCAAGGACAAGAAACATCCGGGTCTTTTCGTGATTCAGATTACGCTCAACATATCACCGGACAAAGATTGGATTGAGTGTTTCGGCCATCCTAGAACATTCAGAGTCGACGAGGCGCATCCCAAGCTAGCGAAGATCTCTGGAAACGTGCTCGAGTTTCGTTCTTCGGGGGAACGGCTCAAAGAGAACATAAAGTGGATGGATAAATACATCGACCAAGCCAATGAATGCTATCGTCAAAAAATCGCTGGAAAAGAGGGAGAGACAAGCAAGCAAGAAGTCAAGGGAGAAAGCGAAACCGAAGAGCTTGAGAAAATCAATAAGATACTAGCTCGTCTCTGATCTGCTTATGGACACGTTGGACAAGAACTAGAAGTTATTTGCCAAATATCGCCTCTGCTTTTCTCAAATCGTCTGTTGTGTTCACGTTGAAGAAAGTCAACAGTTCACGATCAAGCGTTCTCAAAGCTATCGTGGAGATGTATCGTACTCCTTTCAGATGGGCAATCATGGATCGCAAGTTGCGCTTTCCCTCCTTCAACACAATTCTCGCTGCTTTCATAGCTGATTCTGTATGATACGCTGCTTGAAGAGGCTCAACATAACCATTGGGCCATCGAGGAATGACTGCCGCTTTTTTTGTGCATAGTTCTAGGAGAAGCTGCACAACTGAGCTCGATAGAAACGGCGTATCGCAGGGCAGTAGAAGCGAATACTCGCCTTGGACATGATCAAACCCGGTCATGGCGCCAATAAGAGGACTCTGCACATCCTGCTTGTCAACGACCACGCTCGATCGGTGATCTAGAACACCCTGCAACCTACCTTTTTGGGCATGGGAACTGACAACCACAACAATTTCCTTCACTACGCTAGCCACTTTATCTAGCACGTGCAAGATGAGCGGTTTCCCATTCAGCTCTATCAATCCTTTGTCCCGACCGAAACGCTTCGAGAAACCCCCCGCTAAGATGATCGCCGACTCGCTCAATATCTGCCCGCCTTTCTCCTATCCACAAGAATGTCAAAGATCTACTAAGGTTCTATTCGTTCAGCGTGCGTGTAAACATTCATTCGCTTTCCTCTAACGAAGCCAATCAGTGTAATTCCCGTTCGCTGAGCTACATCTATTCCACTGTCGACGGCAGCGGCTATGGATGCAACAATCGGGATTCTCATTCGAGCTGCCTTCAAGACGATGTCACCGGTGAGTCTTCCACTCGAAGCTAAGAAGCATTTGCTGAAATTATACTCCTTCAATGCCCCAGCTCCAATGACTTTGTCTGCAGCATTGTGGCGCCCTACATCTTCGGAAAACGTCATTAATTCGCCGGTTGCAGAGTGAAGCGCCGCTATGTGAACCGCTCCAGTCTTTCTAAACGTCTTAGCGAGCGTATTCAACTGCTTGACCGCCCTCCAGACAGTCTCGGCCCGTATTCTCAGGTATGTTGGTTGCTTCTGCAACTCTAGCCTGTCAATGAGTTTGGACAACGGCCAGTAATTGGGCGAGCCGCAAGCCGAGACAATCAAGCGAGCAAAAGGCTGGGCGAGTTCGATTCGCTTTTCGACATCGACGTCAGGATTCAGCTTGACCGTGCATTTTCCATCCTTCCGCAGCTTAACTTGCTTGATCTCACGCGGTGATTGCAGGATTCCTTCTGAGAGGAGGTGGCCAACTGCTAGTTCCCGCAACTGTTTCGGCGAGCAAAGGATGGTCACGTAGTGGTTTTGGTTCAGAAATATGTGGAGTGGCTTCTCCTCAGCTATGAAATCTCTCTTGTGTTCAATTGTTCCAGTGGAGACATCTATTCGGGAAACAGGAAACTCCAGCACTGTCGCATGCCCCTATGCTTTTGCTTCAGAGAGGGTATACTCGATGATTTCTCCTGCAATATCTGTGGTAGTAACGGATTGCAGCCCCCTCCATCCGGGTTGACTGTTTAGTTCAAGGATTACTGGGCCTGTTGGGCTTTCGAGAATGTCTACTCCAGCCACCTTGCAGCCGATCACGTGGGCAGCTTTCACTGCAAGCTTCTTGAGTTCCTCATCCAGTTCTACGGACACGGGTCTTGCCCCCTGACTCACGTTTGTTTTCCAGGTCGTCGCTATGCGGCGCATGGAAGCGATCACGCGGTCACCTATAACGAAAGCGCGCAGGTCGGAGAATCCGTGGGGGAGAAATTCTTGAAGATAGAGGACGCCATGGTGGAAAGCGATCGTTCTGAACACTCTGGCTGCGACGTCAGGGTCCGAGATTCTGGTTGAACCAACTCCTCGAGACCCAAACAAGGGCTTGACGACAACATCTTCCCCTAGTTCGTGGAAAGATTCCAGAGCTTCGTCGTCACTCTCAGTCACTGCCGTGCGCGGAACTGGCACTCCATGATTCTCTAAGAGCGATAGGGTGTAGTACTTATCGACTGACCGCTCGATAGATGTTGGAGGATTGATGATAGGCATCCCGGAGCTTTCCAGTTGGTGCAGCAGGTCCATCCTGAAAATGATCTCTTCTAGGGACCCGCGGCCGATTGGTCTCGTAATCAAAGCGTTCAAGTCCTGCAGAATGTCGACTCCGTCAACGGACGCCTCAGGCTTGTAGCCCACTCTGGCAACCAAGTGAGAAATGTCAAAACACAGCGGGGTTATCTCTCGCGCCATCATAGCTCTTCGTAGCTGGGTTGAACACCAGCCACTCTTGCTTCTTGTGATGAGCCCGAACTTCAAATCGCCTGCCTCTATATGAGCCTTGTTTTAGTGATGAGATAAAAATGTAGTCCAATTAGAGAGCGTTAGTTGATCTAGTGGGGCGTCTTCTGTAGGCGTTGTCAAAACGCTAGAATGAAAAACCATGGACTAACTGAATTGTGATGTGCGTCGTTTCTTCAGCTTGACTACTGCGCGCATCTGGACAAGCGTCTTTGTGGCGTCTAGCAGACGCCCGCAACTATCTCATAGGAACTGCATACAGCCAGCTCTTCTTCCGGTCGGATAGTTCTCTCCGTGACTTTGATTTCTTTCTTGGAGCATTCACCGTCCACCCAATGTTTGCAGTCCCCTCGTTCACAGATAACCTTGGTCATCGAATTCACCTTGCCAGGATATGTTCGGTTTGCAACCTAATTAGCTTTCTCAAAGCGTGTGGTACGTAGAGTAAGAGCTATCTTTATGGGTTCCGGATAGAGAAGAGAGCAGTGAATAGAATGAACGAATGCCCGAATGTACAGACCAACTTAGCAGACTGTCCTTGTACGTATCCGTGTAATTTGAAAGGCAAATGCTGTGAATGCATACGAAGTCATAGAGCGCATAATGAACTTCCAGCCTGCTACTTCCCTCCGGAGGTCGAAAAGACCTATGACCGATCTTTCAGCAGATTCGTGTCTCTTCACAGCAAAAAGCATCCATGAGAATAGTCGCACACATCGATTTCTTTATGGATGCAATAAGGAAACAGCAAAATACATTGAACGATATACAGGTAGATGGATGCCGAAATCCGAATGGATAGGTAAACTATCTTCTGGAGTGTGAGTGCGAAATGGTCCTGCCGGCAAAAATCTTCGAGATCAAGGAGGACGCTAGCGTTGGAACTATAATTGGTAAGCTTAAGGATTTCCGTGAAGAAGAGATTTACAGAATTGATGAAAACGAAACTGTGACCCTAGTAACCGAAGTCCTAGACCTGAAACAAGAAGGAAACACAATATCAGGAGTCTTCAGTAAGGATTTCATGTACAGACGCTTTTACCGACGCAAGTTGATAGAAGTTCCTACCACTGAAGAATCCCCTTTTTGGATTCAACCGTTGAAAGGAAGAGTCTTCATGATTGTGTCGGCGCCTTCTGTCGCTCGTGGAGTAAAGAAGTTACTCACTAATTTCGTAGCGAAAAGGCTAAGCAAGGTCTTATTTATTGACCCACACGCCATCGTCGAGGTAAAGATTCCCCATGCGACTCTCAAAGAGCTCCATGAGTCAAACCCACAGGCGACAAAACTCATATGGTTTGATGAAGTCGATCTGCCTGGAGTGGAGAAGCTTTGCTTAGCCGGATCCGATGTTGTGGATACTGCGCTCTACGAAGACTATCTTGAACATGGAAAGATATGGTATGCTGTCTTCGAAGTCCAGAAGCGAGGAATTGTGGTCGGGATTACACGGAGTTGCGTGGTCACGCTCTTCAGCAAAAGCACTAGGGAGGAATTCATGAATTACATCCTAGAAGACCTTCTAGTGTTGATTGAGTAAGCAGGAGCATATGCATGCATGCGCAATTACGGTGGTCGTTTCCTATATGCGCGCGCTTAGTTACTTCTCAGTAATGGCACCACTTTCACATTGAGTAAGTGCTGGAAGTCTATCCCATGCCTGCTAATCTTCCGGCTGAAGCCAAGCACAAGTGGAGAGAAGCTGCCGAGACAAGGCGACCTGAAGCAAAAATCAAGAGACTCCAAGAATTTCTGAGCCTAGTTCCAAAGCACAAGGGCACAGAGAAGCTGCGAGCTCAAGTCAAGCGGAAGATTGCCGTCCTTCGACGGGAAGCTGCTGACAAGAAGCGTAGGAAGGCGGCAGTAGGCGGACCAAAATTCTTTGTGGAGAAGGAAGGCGATGCTCAAATCGTAATCCTCGGGCCTACTGGAGTAGGGCGCAGCAGCCTTCTCGCTCTTCTGACCAACGCAAAAGTGGAGATTTCCAGCTACCCGTACACTACGAAAGAGCTTACGCCAGGCATGTTTCAGTATCAGAATTTGCAGTTTCAGATAGTGGAAGCCCCAGCGTTGATGGAAGGCTCCGCGGATGGAGGCGCTTGGGGGCTCCAAACACTAACAGCAGCCAGAAACGCAGACGGCCTCCTTTTGATGGTCGACTTGTCGCGAGACCCTGCTGAGCAGTTAGCCCTAATTTCTCACGAATTGGAGAAGGCCAGAATTCTGACGCGACAACCTAAGGCCAAGGTTGAAATCGAAAAGAGATACACAGGCGCCGGACTGAAAATGGTCGTGCTCGGACGCCTTATTGACTGCACGTCCAAAGAGGTGAAGCACCTTCTCAATGGCTACGGAATACATGATGCCACAGTCAGGATTCAGGGTCACGCGACATTAGATGATATTGAGGATGCGATTTTCGAGAGTACAATATACCGACCTGCCATAATCGTGGCAAACAAGGCGGACAGCCCAAACTCAGCGGAGAAAATCGAGCGCTTGAAGGATCTTGTAAAGGAAACGATGGAAATTCTGCCAATGTCATGTGAAGTCAATCCAGATCCGCAGAAGCTTGGCGACAAGATATTCGAGATGCTCGACATCATCCGCGTGTACACGAAGGAACCCAACGAGAAGTTCCCCTCCAAGAAACCCTTCACCCTCAGCAAAGGATCTACTGTCTTCGACCTAGCAAAGCATATTCACAGTGACTTCTACAAGCAGTTTTCCCACGCACGAATCTGGGCCGAGCGGCTACGTTTTAGCCCACAGAAAGTCGGAGGAACCTTTGCCTTGGAAGATGGTGACACGGTCGAAATTCATATGACATAGACAAGCTCGCGGAGACAATTCGTTCCCCACGGCTGGAGGATAGAACACTCATCAAGCTTTCTAGAATTTCTGAATATACTTGAGAAGTTGATTCACATCTCTGACTTCTTCAAAAGAGTCGACTTGTAGATACGCTCCCTGCTCGTTGAAATAGGGCGGACCTTTCCTCGAAAACAAGGTCAAGACCTTTCCATGATGGTTCGTCTTGTAGCCTTTCGCACTTGACTCATGCCCTCTGATCAATGCATTGACATTGAAGATGCTCAGGATCTTGTCTGTGATATCTTCGCCGAAGAGCTTTCCTGCTCCTCTTGGCGAGCCGTAGGCACCTTTCATACCATCTACAGGGTCGCTCCAAAGGATTTCTTCAAGATGAGGCTCCTTTGGATGTTTCTCGTGAGCGTAGGCAATATCTTCTGGTGTGGTGGCTTGGCTGGGCGCTCCGCCATGAAGTAGGATGCACCGGTCTTCTACGACCACTCCATTGTAGAGTAGATCAAATAAGCCACAGATCTTTTCATAGATACGCGAAGAGTCTTTGCCAAACTTTCTCTGCAAATGGCTTGGCAAGTCATGTGGGTACGCAAGCAGGTCGTCAGGCCCCTCATGATTCCCTCTCATCAACACCACATGATTGGGAAACAGCTCCTTAAGCTTCAGAACAACGTAGTAGACTTCGGGTGAGTGAACGCCCCGATCGCCATAATCACCAAGAAAAATTAGCAAAACACCTTCGCCGCTATCGGCTTTGGCCAAGAAGGCGCTATCTTTCAGAATGTGTGTTAGACTTTCTAGGTCCCCGTGCACGTCACCAACTATGATTGTTTCGTGTCGTGCTGACACTTCCGCGAGTCTACCAGTCATCTGCCAGTTTCTGACTTGTCGCTCTTCGTTGGCGGACAATCGCCCAAAAGTCTCAATTAGGTGAAGAAACTCTTCGGCTTCTGTCTGTGCAGCGCTCTCAGCTAGATTAGAAGGATCTTTGATCTCGGTATTCACTATTGGCAACAACCTGTGAAAAGGATCAACCCATCATACGCCCCGAATTCATCCGAAAAGTTCTAGCTCGTTTTCCTTGAGTGATGGGCTGGACGATCTTCAGTTCGCTTTCTTTTTGTGCATTCTTTTCTTCGCTTTTTCTCTTTTGCTAATAAGCAGCATGATCCCAAGAGTGTTCCATTCCTCATTTTTCACCTTGAGTTTCTTTACCAGTTGAAGGACTCTCTTTCGTTCAGCTTCTTCACTCATATGTTATCGCTGTACATTACGGCTTTGAGGATTTAAAGAATTGGATTTTCCTCTATCTTCGTGCGCGCGTGTTGACAAGATGCTTATGGCTAATGAACTGCCCGTCCAGAAGCAGATTGACAGCGAATTTCGGAGGAAAACTATAAGTTTTTAACGACTGGCTGACTATAGGTTCCAATTCACACAAGGTGAGCCCATGTCAAAAGCACAACTGCTAAACTTCAACGAAGCTTTAGAGAAAGTCATCCTCGCTGACAAGTGCATGGGCTGTGGCGCTTGCGTCACCGTTTGCCCCATGGGCTGCCTGGAATACATGAAAGGAACACCGAGTCTAACTAAAGAGTGCAAAAACTGCGGAATCTGCGCAATGATTTGCCCAAGATACGAGCCCACGATGTCAGCATTGGAAGAATTTGTGTTTGGAAGACCAAGTAGCCCTGATGAGGAATTTGGCGTCTATCGAAGGATTGTCATCGCTCAAGCGAATGACGACAAGATTCTTCAATCGTGCCAAGATGGAGGAGTGGCCACAGCCTTGCTCTTGTATGCTCTGAGAGACAAGCTGATTGATGGAGCCGCTGTCTCCGGCTTAAGTCCTGACAAGCCATTCTGTCCTGTGCCGAGGTTGGTGATGACTCCGGAAGAAGTCGTGAAGTGCGCGGGAACACGATACACGTATTCGCCGAATCTTCTTGCCTTCGGAGAAGGCGTAGACCAGAACAAGAAGAATCTGGCGTTTGTCGGCACGCCTTGTCAAGTGCAGGTACTTCGAGAAATCGAGAGAAATCTGTTGGAATACATTAATCCACTGAAGTTTACGATCGGATTGCTGTGCACCGAAAGCTTCACTTACGAAGGGTTGATGGAAGGCCACATACAGGGAAAACTTGGCATCGACTTAGGTGATGTGCAGAAGATCAATATCAAGGGAAAGATCGTCATCACTACCAAATCCGGAAAGGTGGAGACGGTATCACTTAAGGAAGCGAAAGAATACGCCAGAAAGAGTTGCGGATTTTGCGCTGACTTCTCTGCTGAACTCGCCGACATATCGGTCGG
>CAYFZQ010000008.1:0-38148 GCA_964347825.1 uncultured Candidatus Bathyarchaeia archaeon
TGCCAAGACTGTGTGGAGACGTGTCCCAAAAACCCTAAGGCGATTGAGGTATCATGGGAGAAAGGCGCCTTCGTCTTCAACGTCGAATCAACCGGCGCTCTTCCCGTGGAGCGAGTTCTGGTTGAAGCCTTGAATATCCTCAACAAGAAGCTTGAACTGTTCGAAGAACAGTTGGGGGAGAAGCTATGAAGCAGACCAAATCGACCAACCCCGAACTAGTCGGTCTCATCCGAGACCTGAAGAAAAACGCAAGGGAGAACCAGGCTAGGATATGGCGTGACATAGCAGATCGTCTCTCAAAACCGAGACAAGGAAGGACCGCGGTAAATCTGAGTCGTTTAAACCGTCACACTACAGCAAAAGAAACAGCGATAGTCCCGGGCAAGGTTTTGGGGGCTGGACAGGTCGATCATCCCATCTACGTTGCTGCCTTCGCTTTCTCCGAACAAGCCAAGACAAAGATCCTGAAAGCCAAGGGAAAGTGCCTCTCAATCCACCAGTTGATAACGGAAAACCCCAATGGCACTAATGTGAAGATAATAGGGTGAAGACCATGCCAAACGAGAACACTCTGATAGTAGACGCGACCGGTTTGATTCTAGGTAGGATGGCCAGCGCTATAGCGAAGAGACTGCTTCAAGGTGAACAGGTGTTTATCATGAACGCCGAAAAAGCAACAATATCCGGCAAGAGGTTAAGTGTGCTAAAAAGCGCCAAGACTTTCTTGGAAGTTGGACATCCGCGAAAAGGACCGATCCATCCAAGGAAGCCAGATCAGATTGTCCGAAGAACCGTGAGGGGAATGCTTCCGTGGAAGAATTCCAAGGGGCAGCAAGCCTACCGACGACTTCGTGTCTTCGTCGGTGTGCCTGACGAATTTCAGGGCAAGGACATGAAGACGCTACCTGATGCCAAAGCAGAGAAGTTGAGATGCCCCTACCTAACCGTTGGAGAACTAGCTAAAGGAGTCGGCTGGTCTCCGGTGGGTGAATGAAGTGTCACGTTCAAAAAGAGTCTTGTTAGCGAGTGGAAAACGAAAGACAGCCATCGCTAGAGCAACCGTGAGAGCGGGAAAGGGAAAGATTCGCGTAAACAATGTTCCTCTCGAGGTCTTCGAACCGAAAATCGCCCGTCGCAAGATGAGTGAACCTCTTCTTCAAGCCGGTGATGAAGTCTGCAAAGAGCTTGACATCGATGTCAAGGTTTCCGGCGGAGGTTTTATGGGGCAAGCTGAGGCGGTACGCATGGCTGTTGCTAGGGCTCTGCTGAAGTGGACAAAGAGCTCTCGCCTCCGAACGACTCTTGCAGACTACGACCGAACCATGATTGCTGGCGATTCGCGTAGGAAAGAGCCCAAGAAGTTTGGGGGCCCCAGTGCGCGGTCACGATATCAGAAGAGCTATAGGTAAACGACTCGTGTACAAGACGTTTGAGCTTACTGCATCTTTCAATCCAATGCGCAGAACATATAAGTATGTTCCAGCATTCTCGAAATGCTTTATTACGGTGTACCTTATGAATGGGTAAAGGAGGCGGACTAGAATCATCATTCCAGTACGGTGTTTCACCTGTGGCGGCTTGATTGGCGATAAGTGGGAAGAGTTCGCAGCCAGAGTGAAAGCTGGAGAAGCGGCAGGAAAGATCCTAGACAGTCTTAAGGTAACCCGCTATTGCTGTCGCCGCATGCTGCTTTCTCACGTGGATCTCATAGACGAGATCCTCAGGTTCTACGAAGAGGCTGGAAAGAGAACGCACATCTGACGACATTGTGAGGCGGTCCGCTTTGTCCACTGTCATTGAAGACGTAATGGCTCGAACAATCTTCGACAGCAGAGGAGAAGAAACCATCGAAGTTGACATAATCACTGCCATGGGATTCGGAAGAGCCTCGGCTCCTACAGGAGCCAGCGTAGGAAGAGCAGAAGTACCTTCATTTCCTGAAGGGGGCGTACGCCAAGCGGTTGAGAAAGTGACAGATCTAGTCACCCCAGAACTTATTGGCCTAAACGCTGACTTGCAGGAAGATATCGATCATCTCCTTCACGAGATTGATGGAACTGCAAATTTTGGGAATATAGGCGGAAACGTGGCATACGCCATCTCTATGGCTGCGGCAGAAGCCGCGGCCACATCCTATGGCGTGCCTTTGTTTCAACACCTCGGCGGATATCTTGCCAATGACCTCCCTTTCCCTCTTGGAAACGTCTTGGGAGGAGGAAAACACGCTCATGGGAGAGCCCTTGACATTCAAGAATTCTTAGTTCTTCCCCGTGGAGCGGACAGCTTTCGACATGCAGCTGAAGCCAATGTTATGGTTCATCAAACCGTTAGGGCCCTACTGAAAAAGAAGGACAAATCTTTCTCTGGTGGGCGAAACGATGAGGGCGCATGGTCTACAGGGATAAAAGATGAAAAGGCTCTAGAAATCCTGGCGGCAGCATGCGACAAAGTCACGGGAGAGCTTGGAGTCAGTTGTGGACTAGGTATTGACATGGCTGCTTCTACCCTCTGGGATCCAAAAGAAGAACACTATATGTATGATTCAGGAAGATTAAGACGAGATTCTGGAGAGCAGCTTGAATTCATTCTGCAACTCGTCAAGAATTACGATCTTGTATACGTTGAGGACCCATTTCATGAAGAAGACTTCGAAAGCTTCGCAGAACTCCACAAAAAGAAGAAAGATTGTCTTGTCTGTGGCGACGACCTGTTCGTGACGAACAAGAAGAGACTGACTGATGGGATGAAGACGGAGGCTGCAAACGCAATTATCATAAAAGTGAATCAGATAGGGACATTGACAGATGCTTGGGAGACTACTAAGACAGCAAACGAAGCAGAGGTGGTTCCCGTTATGTCTCATCGATCAGGAGAGACAAATGACGCCCATATTGCCCACTTGGCCGTAGCCTTCAGATGTCCGATCATCAAGACCGGGATCGTAGGCGGTTCGCGCGTGTCGAAAATCAACGAGCTGATCCGCATTGAGAAGACGCTCATGGATAGAGCTGAAATGGCGGGTCTCCCATTACTCAAAGGAAAATAGGAGGAAAAAAAGTGTCGGAAGAAGAAAAAGAAGAAACCACCGTTACCAGTGAAGAAGAACTTCTACTGCCACAGGACACCCTGCTCTCCGCTGGTATCCACATTGGCACCAGGATGAGAACCAAAGACATGGAACCCTTCATCTACCGGGTTAGACCAGACGGTTTATACGTCTTGGACGTCCAAAAGACCGACGAGCGCATACGAACTGTGGCCAAGTTTCTCTCCCGATTTGAACCTGCAAAAATAGCTGGAGTCGCGGCTAGACTCTACGGCCGCGTACCCATAACCAGATTCTGCGAAGTGATCGGAGCCACTCCAATCGTTGGTCGCTTCATACCTGGTCTCCTATCAAACCCCCTTTACCCAGACCGCATCGAGCCAAATGTGGTAATCGTCTCTGATCCCAGAGCTGATGTACAAGCCGTCAGGGAAGCCTCAAGTGCCGGCATCCCTGTCGTGGCACTCTGCAGTACCGACAACGACTTCAGGGGGGTGGATGTGGCCATACCGACAAACAACAAAGGCAGAAGGGCGCTAGCAGTGATCTTCTGGCTTCTCGCCAGGCAGGTTATGCGGGAGAGAGGGGAAATACCTCCCGACGGTGACATCGGCCAATCCATAGACGACTTTGAGGTAAAACTCACCAGAGAAGAGTAGGAGCCGAAAGCTTGAAGGCTAGACCTCCCGCTTTCGCAGGTTCGTGGTACGCAGGTACTTCACAAGAACTAAGAAAACAGATAGAAGAGTGCTTCACCCACAAGCTAGGTCCCGGCAACCTTCCGAAGGTTGCCAAGAACGGACCAAGAAAGATCCTCGGCCTCGTCTCCCCTCACGCCGGGTACATGTACTCCGGCCCAATCGCGGCCCATGGATATTACCAGCTTGCAGCAGACGGCAAGCCCAACGTCACAGTCATTCTTAGCCCCAATCACACAGGACGCGGAAGCGCGCTTGCAATCATGAAGGAGGGAGTCTGGCGGACCCCGTTGGGAGACGTGGAGATTGATACTCCCGTTGCTGAGAAGATTCTGCAAGAATCACGTGTCGTCGACATTGATGAGAAAGCTCATGCCTACGAGCATTCGATAGAACTTCAGCTTCCATTTCTGCAATACTTGTATGGCTCCAACTTCAGGTTCGTACCCATCTGTTTTCTCATGCAAGACCTCGAATCCAGTCGGGAGGTTGGAAAAGCGGTTGCAGCGGCGCTCTCACAACAAAATGCGGTAGTAATCGCTTCCACAGATATGACACATTATGAGCCTCATGAGAATGCCAAAAGAAAAGACGGAATGATAATTGAAGCAGCCACAAAACTAGATGAAGGAGAATACTATTCTACGGTGGAATCATATGGCATATCTACTTGTGGTTATGGGCCAGTTGTCGCCGCGATCACTGCAGCAAAGAAGTTGGGCGGCGAGAAGGGGCAGCTGCTTTGCTACAAGACGAGTGGGGACATCACGGGCGACTATTTGGCAGTAGTGGGCTATGCATCCATCTCATTAATCAAAAGCTAGTCAAACATGGCAGATTTCGCGAATACGCTTCGTCGCCTCAGAAACATTATTTAGATTTCCGACAATAACCTTCTATCCGAGGCAGCTCAATGGGGAAAGGCTCCGGATACGGAAAAGTTATTTTGTTCGGCGAACACTTCGTCGTCCATGGCGTGCCAGGAATCGTTTCCGCAATCGACTCAACAACTGACGCCGAAGTAAAAAGAATCCGCGAAGGAATCACCATAAACGACGAACGTAAAGGCGCCAAAGGTTACACTGAAAAGAAAAAAGCTCACCAGCAAGAGTCCATGCAAAGAATGCTCAAAACAATGGGAATTAACCCGAGAAAAGCTTCTCTAGAGATTTGGTTGGGCGGAAATCTCCCCGGGTTCAGCGGAATCGGTGCTTCAGCTGCAAGCAGCGTTGCGATTGCCAGAGCCCTAGCAGAGGAATATGAAATGGATCTGTCCGATGAAAGAATCAACGAGATTGCCTATGAAGCTGAGAAAGCTTATGCTGGAACTCCCTCAGGCATCGACAACACAGCCGCAACCTATGGAGGCTTGATCTGGTTCAGCAGGAACTTGAAAGGAGGTCCCAATACAATCGAGAAACTAGGCATAAGAGAACCAGTTGAAATAATCATTGGCAACACTGGAATCGTAGCTAACACGAAGGAGATGGTTACTGGAGTCGCGGACAGAAAGAAAAGAAATCCAGAGAAATACAATCCATTGTTCAGGCAATCAGAAGAGCTGGTCTTCGCAGCAAGAAGGGCCTTAGAAGAATTCGATTTGAGAAAAGTTGGGGAGTTGATGAACGAAAATCATCGTCTGTTGCAGGGAATCAAGGTTTCCTGTGAAGAGCTAGATTACTTGGTGAACCTGGCTCGAGAGCACGGGGCGTTGGGGGCAAAGCTAACTGGCGGAGGCGGTGGGGGATGTATGGTAGCATTGACCCCGGGAAGGAAATTGCAGACAACGGTAGCAGCAGCCATGGAAAATGGAGGATTTGAAGTGTTAAGTACAAAGATCGGAATCCAAAAATAGAAGTACCTGGAATGAAAAGCGAACTTTCAAGGAGGAGGGAAAGTGGGTTTTAGAAGTCTCTTGGAACAGCTTGACAAAAATAGAGAACTGACTAGGATAAGCAAGGAAGTTTCAACAGATTTCGAGATGGCAGGAATCATCGCCGCTCTTGGCGAAAAACCAGTGTTTTTCGAAAGTGTGAGAGAATCTCGCATACCTGTTGTAGCCGGCTTGGTCTCGTCCAAACAACTGATCGCCAAAGCGCTTGGCCTGAAGAGCGAGCAATTGTTGCATAAGTTGTCTCATGCCTTAGAGAATCCTTCACCTCCAGCTGTAGTGGAGAAGGGAGAATGCCAAGAAGTAGTTGAAAGAGATGTTGATCTGACCAAGCTACCGATAATGAGGTATACGGAGAAAGATGGCGGGAAATACATCGCCTCGGCAATAGCGATAGTAGAAGACCCTGAGTTAGGTAGAAATACGTGTTTTCACCGGTTGATGTTGCTAGACAAGAACAAGTTCGTAGCTAGAATCGTTGAAGAGAGAGGGACAGATACTGCCCTCAAAAAGTCTGGTGGCGAACTCGACATAGCCTTGTGCATAGGCAACTCGACTGCTGTTCTCATCGCTGCTGCCACATCGCTGCCGAAAGACGTTGACGAATTGGGAATGGCCAACGCGTTGGAAAAAACAGAGTTAGTGAAGTGCAAGACTATTGATGTTGAGGTCCCGAAAGTCAGTGAGATTGTGTTGGAAGGCAGAATAACGACAGAAAGGGCGTTAGAGGGCCCATTCTTGGATCTGACAGGAATTGCTGACAAGGTGAGACAGCAACCAGTTATAGAAATCCAATGCGTAACCCATCGAGAGACCCCGATCTATCAGACCATACTTGCTGGAAGAAGCGAACATAGGTTACTGATGGGCATGCCGAGAGAACCAACAATCTTTAATGGAGTAAACAAAATCTGTCAATGTAAAGATGTCTACATAACTCCCGGTGGTTGCAGCTGGCTCCACGCGGTTGTGCAAATAGAGAAGCGAAATGCAGATGATGGAAAGAAGGCGATCGAGGCAGCTTTTAAGGGTCATAGATCGTTGAAACATTGCGTTATCGTGGATGACGACATCAACATCTATGATCCCCATGATGTTGAATGGGCTATTGCCACGAGATTTCAAGCAGACAGAGATGCTGTCATTCTACCAAACCAACGAGGATCTTCTCTCGATCCATCCGGAGACCTAACTGAAGGAAAAAAGGCGAGAACGTGTAAAATGGGGCTAGATGCGACTATTCCTTTCGACGCAACCGGAAAAGGGTTCAAAAAAGAAGAATACAAAAGGGTTGATCTGACCAAATTCTTGTGATTGTATGTACCTTACGAAAGACGAAGAGAGAATGCTTGGCGGAGAAGAAGGTTATGCAGTAAAAAAATCCATGGAGATACTCACTGCCCTCGGAAACATCTATGGCGCTGAGAACCTCGTCAAAGTAGGTTCTGTTCAGGTCGCTGGGGTATCCTATCACAACCTTGGAGATGCTGGTCTACAGTACCTGAATGAGCTAGCGAAAGATGGGAAAGTCAAGGTTCTAACAACGTTGAACCCGGCTGGAATGGATTTAGAAGACTGGAAAAAACTCCGAGTCTCCAAGGAGTTCGCCGAAAAACAAAACTTGGTAATAGACGCCTTCAGAAAAATGGGTATAATCATCTCCTGCACCTGCACGCCTTACCTAATCGGCAACTTACCAAGATATGGAGAACATATCGCTTGGTCCGAGTCCTCCGCAGTCACCTTTGCTAACTCCGTCATCGGGGCCAAGACAAACAGAGAAGGAGGCCCATCCGCGCTTGCAGCAGCTTTTGTTGGAAAAACACCATGCTATGGTCTCCATCTAGACGAGAAAAGAATCCCTGACATTCACGTAAGTCTAAGGGCTACATTGGAAAAACTCTCGGATTGGGGCGCTCTCGGTTATTGTATCGGTAGAAAGGTGGAAAATAAGATCCCATACATAACAGGCATTAAAGATGTTGGTTTGGACGAGCTGAAGTCCTTCTGTGCCTCGGTGGTCACTTACGGGTCAAAACCATTGTTTTACATGAAAGGAATAACGCCGGGATCTGAGAGACATGACCCTCCAAAAGAGAAAGTCACTGTCGAAGACGAGGATCTACGAGACGCATATGAAGCCATCAATGACGACGTTGATGCGATCGATTTCGTCTGCATCGGGTGTCCCCACTGTTCAATCAAAGAAATTGCCAGAGTAGCCAAACTGCTGGAAGACAAGAAGATATCCCCAAACACCGAGTTCTGGATTGCGACTTCGCGACAGATGAAACGCCTCGCTGACAAAAGAGGCTACACAGAAACAATCGAAAACGCTGGCGGAAAGTTCGCTTGCGACACATGTATGGCTGTCGCTCCGCTGAAGGGACGGTTCAGATCGGTAGCAACAACCTCCGCGAAAGGATGCTATTACTCGAGACACAACAACATGAAGACAAGATTGGGGAGTCTAGAAGAATGCGTAGAAGCTGCGGTGAAAGGAAAATGGAGTTAAAAGGACGAATTATTTCAAAGGGAACTGCGGAGGGAGAAGCTCTAACGACAACCCAACCAATCTCTTTCTACGGTGGGGTAGACCCAACCACCAGCAAAATCATAGAAAAGGGGCACGAACTTCAAGGAAAAGAAGTGAAAGGAAGAATACTGGTTTTCCCAAACGGGAAAGGATCAACAGTTGGATCCTACACGCTCTATAGAATGAAGCGCAATGGCACGGCTCCTGCCGGCATCATAAACAAAGATTGCGAAACCGTAGTCGCTGTCGGCACAATAATCTCAGAGATACCTTGCGTTGACAAGATTGATATCTCGAAAATCCGAACTGGCGACATTGTACAATTGGAAGACGGCGCTGTTAGAGTAAAGAAGTAAAAGGTTTCAATAAGCTGTTCTAGCTTTTACTAGAAGAAAAACCGAACAACGGTGTGAGAGTTGAGGATTAGGCCAACTGTTCTGAAACTTGGAGGATCAGTCATCACAAGAAAGGACAAACCATTCACCGCAAACAAAAAAGCAATAACAAGACTCGCAGCTGAAATCCAACAAGCGGATGTTGGCCCGCTGATCTTGGTTCACGGAGGAGGTTCGTTTGGCCATCCAGTCGCGAAAGAGCATGGCATAGACAAGGGGTACACAGATCAATCACAGGTCATGGGTTTTTCTGAGACCCACCAGGCGATGACTGCTCTAAATCGAATGGTTCTGGCTGCTCTAATAAGCCATAATATTCCAACTTTGGAAGTACAACCTTCATCCTGTGTGGTGACGAAGTCTGGTCGAATCGAAGTCATTGAAACAAGACCATTGGAAAAACTGCTTGAAATAGGATTTGTGCCAGTCCTCTATGGAGATGTAGTGGTCGATTCGGAAAAAGGCTTTGCAATACTCTCTGGCGACCAACTGATCTCTTCCCTTGCAATACGACTTGCCGCCGACCGCATTATAGTAGGCGTGGACGTCGACGGTCTCTACTCGGCTGATCCCAAGACGCACCCCTCAGCCCACCTTATTCACCGTATCACCATGCCTGAACTGAAGAGACTGCAACACGTAATAGGAGAAGCGAACGTGACCGACGTAACGAGGGGAATGCTCGGGAAGGTTCTTGAATTAATGCCAGCTGTAGAGCACGGAATCCATACGACCATTGTTAATGCCGCAAAGCCCAACAACGTCTACAAAGCTCTCAAAGGTCAAAGAGTTATCGGGACGACGATTGAAGGAGGGCTCGTTGATGCCAAGTCAAGTTGAGGGAAGAAAGGCTGATCATCTCCGTATCTGCTTGGAAGAAAATGTTCAGGCCAGAAGGGTAACCACAGGATTTGAAGACGTCTTTTTCGTGCACAAAGCCCTGCCAGAAATCGAAACAGAAAAAATCGACCTTTCGACAGCAATTCTTAGTCACAAGCTTTCCGCACCCGTTCTTATCAGTGCAATGACAGGTGGTGCTCCGAAAACAAGGGAGATAAATGGTGCCATTGCAGAGGCAGTGGAAGAACTAGATCTTGGAATGGGCGTTGGGAGTCAGCGAGCGGCCATCGAAGATCCAAAGCTGGAAGGCACATTTTCCATTGTTAGGAAAAGAGCGCCAACAGCTTTTATTATAGCCAATATTGGAGGACCGCAACTCGCTAAAGGATACAACGTTAGGGAAGCAAGAAAGGCCATCGAAATGTTGGACGCAAACGCTTTGGCTATTCACCTGAATCCGCTGCAGGAAGCGGTTCAGCCTGAGGGTGAAACGAATTACCTGCAAATCGTGGAAAAAATAGAGGAGCTTGCTAGTGCACTTGAGGTTCCAGTCATCGTCAAAGAGACTGGAGCGGGTATAGCCGCAGAAGAGGCTCGAGTACTTCAGGAAGCGGGAGTGGCAGGCATCGACGTAGCTGGAGCGGGGGGAACCAGTTGGGCAGCGGTGGAATATCATCGAGCAAAAGGAGCTGAAGACGAACTTCATCAGCGTCTTGGAAAGATCTTCTGGGATTGGGGTATACCAACAGCCGTAAGCCTGGTCGAAGTGGTTCAATCCGCAAATCTCCCGGTCATAGCCTCAGGCGGAATCCGCTCTGGGAAGGATATCGCAAAGGCTTTGGCTCTGGGCGCTACTGCGTCAGCTATGGCTTCCCCTGTATTGGGGCCAGCTCAAACGAGTTCAGATAAGGTGAAAATGCTTCTGAAATTTGTGATTGAGGAGTTGAGAACCACTATGTTTCTTGTCGGAGCAGAATCCGTAGAAAGACTAGCAGGAGTCCCAGTCGTGCTGACGGGAAAGACAGCCGAATGGCTAAGAACAAGAGGGTATCAACCAGAGCTCTACGCGAGGAGGAAAAAATGAAAAAGCAAAGACCAGATATCGAAGCGATCCTAAAAAAGAAGGGTCCAGCTATCGGCAGAACGATAGAAAAATACATGCCGCGGAAATACGATGAAGATTCTTTGCTTTTCACACTTAGCCCACCGCGGTACGATTACAATTTAGAAGCCCTCAACAAAGCCATAGCTGAGCCTCTCTGGGAATTCTTGGATCGAGGCGGCAAAAGGTGGAGGCCAACTCTGTTTCTTCTGGTTTGTGAGGCTCTAGGGCAAGATCCAGAAGAATTCTTGGACTTCGCCATAATCCCGGAGGTTGTCCATAACGGACTCTTGCTAATTGATGACATTGAAGATCGTTCAGAACTGCGTAGGGGAAAACCCTGCACCTACAAGCTCTATGGCTTAGACATCGCGATCAACGTTGGAAACGAGATGTTCTATCTGCCCCTTCTAACGCTGATGAAGAACAGAAATAAGATTCCACTGGAAAAGACAAACAGGATCTATGAGATTTATGCTCAAGAAATGATAAATGTGGGTCTTGGCCAAGCCATGGACATTGCTTGGCACAAGGGGCTCGCCGATGCCGATCGGCTTACTGCGAGGCAATACGCTCAGATGTGCGCTTACAAGACTGGGACCATAGCACGAATGTCCGCGAAGATGGCCGCAGTACTAGCAGACGCCAACCAAGAAACCGTGGAGAAACTGGGACAGTTTGCAGAGTCAATAAGCATTGCGTTTCAGATACGGGATGACGTACTGGACTTGGTGGAGGAAAGATTCGCGGAGAAGAAGGGGGGATTGGGACAAGATATAACTGAGGGAAAACGAAGTCTCATCGTCATTCACGCACTGCGACAAGCAGAGACCCTTGACAGAACACGCCTTCTTGAGATACTCAGCTTGCATACCGACAAGCAAGAACTGAGAGACGAGGCAATCCGCATAATCAAAAAATATGGATCCATAGAGTATGCGAAGGATTTCGCAACGAACCTAGTAGCGGCGAGCTGGAGAGAGGTTGAAGAGATACTGCCACCTTCTGATGCCAAGGAAAAACTAAAGGCTTTCGCGGATTACCTTGTTGAGAGACAAATGTAATCTCATTCGTGAAAGCCGGGTTGCAGACCTTGAACTCAAACGAGAGCGCGGAAGTTAGAGAGGCAATTCGCAAACTCGCGCTCCTAAACGCATTAAACTATGATGGCAAAGCTAGAACCCAAACTGTTCTTGGGAAACTGCTCGCAGAACGTCCCGATCTCAAGACAATGATAAGAGAGGTTGCATCCCTAGTCGATGGCGTGATAAAAGAAGTCAACAGGCTTTCGATAGACGAGCAGCGGACGATCGTGAGGACGAACTGGCCTGAAACACTGGACAAGGAGAAGGTTGAAGAGAAACAGGCGCTGCCCCCTCTGCCCAATGTCAAAAAGTACGAGCGAGTCGTCACCCGGTTCGCGCCTAATCCTGACTGCCTCCTACACTTGGGGTCGGCAAGAGCCATAATCCTCTGCTACGAATATGCAAAAATGTACAATGGATTGTTCTATCTTCGCTTCGAAGATACCGATCCACGGCTCAAAAAATCTGCCCTACAGTTTTATGACCTCATAAGGGAGGACATAAACTGGCTTCAATGCAAATGGGACGCCGAATTCATCCAGAGTGACAGGCTTCCCCTATACTATGAGTATGCAGCGGAAATCCTCAAGGATGGCAATGCCTACATATGCACCTGCAAACGCCAAGAGTTTGCCGAGAGAGCAGTGCAGAAGCAACCGTGTCCAGACCGAAACTTGACACCAAAAGAGAATCTCACACGCTGGGAACACATGTTGGACGGCACTTACGACGTCGGAGATGCTGTTGTGCGAATCAAAACGTCCTTAGATCACGCAAATCCGGCAGTGCGAGACTGGCCCGCATTGAGGATCATAGACACCAAGAAGCATAGCCATCCCAGAGTGGGAAGCAAGTATCGCGTCTGGCCGTTGTACAATTTCGCGTGTGGAGTCGACGACCATCTGCTGGGTGTAACTCACATTATCCGCGGAAAGGAACACGTTACTAACCAGACAAGGCAAGAGTACATGTATCGACACTTCGGCTGGGAGTATCCTGAGGCCATCCACTACGGTAGGCTGAAGATTACGGGGACATTCTTGAGCAAATCTAAGATCTTGCAGGGACTGAAGAATGGCTTGTTCAAGGGATGGGATGACCCCAGGCTCGCCACTTTCGCAGCCTTAAGAAAAAGAGGAATAACTCCCGAGGCGATCAGGCGCATGATAATGGGCATTGGCCCCAAGCCCGTCGATGTCGTATTGAGCTGGGAGAACCTATACGCCTATAACCGAAAGCTAATCGATCATGCCGCTGATCGGTACTTCTTTGTGCATGATCCCATAGAGTTACAGGTAGCGGAGATCCCACACAGGTTTGTGGCCCAGCTTCGATTGCATCCGGATGACCCAAAGAGAGGGTTTCGCCGCGTAGAGACAGTACCAGAGGACGGATCCGCGTCTTTCTTGGTTTCGAGTGATGATGTTGACACTCTGAAGAGCCGGCGAAACATTCGTCTAATGGGCCTCTTCAACATTGGCATAACACAGGTTAAGGGAAAAACTGTTGGCGCCACTTTTCAGAGTGCGGCGTACGCAGAAGCAAGGAAGATCGGTGCACCGCTAATCCATTGGATTCCAGCGGAAACGGGAATCCCTTGTGAAGTCGTCATGTCCGACGCTTCTGTAGCTGCTGGGATGGCGGAGGACTCTTGTAAAACATTGAATCCAGGCGCTATTGTTCAGTTTGAGCGATTCGGTTTTGTCCGTGTTGACCAAATTGACAGAAAGCTGGTCACTTATTTCGCCCATCGGTAGCGGGGTATGCAGTCTAATCAGAAATACGAAACATTCATAAGCATATCCACTGATAAAACTCAGCACAATTGGTGAGGGTGAAGGCTCACATGTCAAAGCCATTCTTTAAGAAATTTGAGGTCCCAAAGGAAATTGTGGACGCGGCCTATGAAGCCCTACAAACATCAGACCAAACGGGCACGGTTCGAAAAGGCACGAACGAAACGACAAAGGCGATAGAACGCGCACAAGCACGACTTGTAATAATCGCGGAGGATGTAGACCCGCCAGAAGTCGTAGCACATCTGCCGATACTGTGCGAGGAGCGAAAGATCCCATACATCTTTGTCCCGAGCAAGCAGAAACTCGGGGCCTCAGCAGGGATCGATGTCCCCGCTGCCGCAGCATGTATAAACGAGCCTGGAGACGCAGCCTCCCTTGTGAAAGAGATATCCAGTCGTGTTGATGAACTCAAGAAGCGGGGCAGTGGTGGATGAGTACAAAGGGGGAAGCAGAAGAAGAACTGACCCCAGCAGAAGTCATACAAGTAATCACGCGAACTGGAGTAACGGGCGAGATTTCACAGGTTCGAGTGAGGATATTGGAGGGCCGAGACAAGGGACGTATAATAACCAGAAATGTTAAAGGTCCAGTGCGTGCCAACGACATCCTCATGCTTAGAGAAACTGAACGTGAGGCCAAGAAAATCCGACGGTAACACGGTGGCTTGCTGGTGCCAAGATCCCGACGCTGTTCCTTCTGTGGACACGAATTTCCACCAGGCACAGGAATGATGTATGTGAAGAACGATGGAACGATCCTCTGGTTTTGTTCCAGCAAATGCCGAAAGAGTTCGATTGAGCTGAGACGCGACTCACGGAAAGTCAAATGGACTGAGTATTACGGAAAGGAAGAGAAAGGGAAAGGCTGAGCGCAACTTCAGTTGCGATTCGTGAACTACAACAAGAAGCATTGACGATGAACATTGTCACAATAGGTCCTCCGGGAGTAGGCAAAGGAACCTACGCGGAGATTCTTTCAAAGAAGTATGCTCTTCCGAAGATATCAAGTGGGGACCTCTTCCACGAAGCCATAAGAGAGGAAACCACGCTTGGAAAGAAGATCAAAGAGTACGTATCAAAAGGGGAGCTGGTTCCTGACAACATAGTGATCGAGCTCGTAAGAGATAGACTTCAAAAAGGTGACTGCAAAAACGGCTTCTTGCTGGACGGTTTTCCAAGGACGATCGCTCAGGCGAATGCGTTGGAAAAGTTCAAGAGAATAGACAAAGTCTTGAATTTTGTTGCTCCAGATGCGGAGATCCTGTCCCGGCTTTCGGGCAGAAGAACCTGCAGAGCGTGTGGAGCAATCTACCACGTGAAGAATCGGCCGTCGACGACTCCTGGAGTGTGTGACCGCTGCGGAGGAAAGCTGTATCAGCGTACAGACGAAACACCTGAGGTCATCAAGAACAGACTGAGGGTTTATCGCAAGAAGACAAAGCCAGTAATTGGATACTTCGCAGAAAAAGGTCTGGTTGCTGATATTGATGCAAGTTATCCTTATGAGGAGATCGACAAAGTCATAGCTCAGTGTGATGAGGCGATCTCAGAAATCCGCTGACCTACTATTTCCTTCCAGAGCTCTTCATTCAGTATGCAGCCGATATCTGCCCCATGAAGGTCCCCGTTGAAGTAGCTGTAGGATCGGGCTCTGCACCCTCCACAAATATACTTGTCTTTACAGTTTCCACATCCAACTATGTGGCCATTCACTTTGTACTTCTCCAGCTTTTCCCTGGTTCTTAGCTCCCACAGGAGGTCATTAGTGTCCCATATGTGATCGAAGCTGTCCTCCAGAATGTTGCCTAGTTTTGTCTGTTCGTTGGTTGGAAAGAAGACACATGGTTTTATGTCGCCGTTTGGTTCCAATCCGACGTATAGTCTTCCTGCGCCGCATCCGCCTATGAAGTTGGCTGCTGCCTCGACTCCCTTCTTAGCAGCGTAGTGAGTAGGGACCGTGTAGTTCTCTCCTTTTTCTCGTGATAATCGCTTCACGACCCGCGCGAATTGGGGACAGGTACTGAAGATTCGGTCCAAGCTTATGTTGGTTTTGCCAGTTTTCATCTCTTCCTCTTTGGCTTCTATGTATCGGTCAACCAGCTTTTGTCCCATTGTCTCCATTAGAGAGAGTCTTTCTTTTGGCGTTGGGTCGAGGTGTATGTGTTTTTTCGCTCTGCCAGTGGGCACGTAGTTGAAGTGCATGAATCTCGCTCCAAGCCTTTCCGCGAGGTCCAGAATCTTGGATGTCTCGCTGAGGTTCTCTTTGTGAGCTGTTGCTGCGATGCACGTGTCCAATCCTTCTTCTACGCAGCTCTTTATGCCTTCTATTGTCTTTTCGAAGCATCCAGGCACTCTCCTGAAGTCTTCGTGGACCTTTTGGGTTGCGCCGTCGAGACTTATCTCCACGTAGTCCACTCCTATCTCTTTGAGTTTCTTGGCGACGTCTCTCGTGATGAGAGTGCCGTTGGTGGCAATACTGATGTAGGGAATTTTCCTTTTCGCGTAAGCTGCAACTTCATAGAAGTCTCTTCTTATGAGGGGTTCTCCTCCTGAGAAAGATAGGGCGGGGAGACCGAAGTTGGCGATTCTTGATAGAACATCGATAGCGGCACAGGCTTGGTCTGTTGTCAGTTCCGGCCTATGGCCCCCCGCGTTCTCGTAGCAGTGTTTACATCTGAGGTTACATGAATAGGTGAAGTTCCAAACAATTTCGAAGGGACCTGCTGGTGTGAAGGGGATTCGTATGCCGTATTTCCTGATCCCTCTCATCATGAGGGCGAACCCTTTGAGCCACGCGTCACTGTACTCCTGTCCAAGAAACATGTTTCTCATGAAGCCTGTATCTGCTCGCAAGAGTCTGCTTCCAATTCTGTAAAAGGGATTGGCCATCATGTGGTTCAAATGGCTACAACTATTGCAGAACTTGACCTCTTCGCCCAGGAAGTGCTTCAGGGAGTTTACGAGCAGGCTTCCGTCTTGGTCACATTCCAAGTCAAACTTTTCAATAAGTAGCTTCAGAAGTGGGTTTACGGTTGACAACAAGGCGTTCTCGAGGGACTTTATCTGCATAAATCTCCTCCCAATGCCCATCTGATTTGCAGCTCTTTCTTAAAAAAGTCTGTGGCTGGGAAGCCATTTTCAAGCAGGATCTCAGTTTCCGACTACACAAAGGAAGTTGTAAGTTGTTCCTCGCGCGCAGACGGCTCCGTTTACGTCGTTTGACGGTTGAATTCTTAAGTGCCCGGCTTTGTGCTATGGCTACGAGGGCTTCGGTTTGGATCAAAAGCTGTTGACTATAATCGCCACGGATGACAAGGAGAAGGCTCTTGCGGGTTTGATGTTTACCCGCAACGCGATCAAGTATAGATGGTTGGACGATGTCAGAGTAGTATTTTTCGGGCCCTCTGAAAAATTGGTGGTGCACGATGAAAGAGTGGCCCACATGACTGAAGAGATAGCAGCCAAGACCGACTGCTTCGCTTGTAAGTATATATCGGATGAACAAGGCGTGTCTGAAGATTTAGCAGAGATCGGAATAAGAGTCGAGTATGTTGGCACCGTCATCTCCGATTTGATCAAAGAGGGATACGTGCCCATGGTTTGGTGAAATGTCCTTGCATCGGCTCAAGTTGATGCTAAGGATCACGCATGAGACCTGTGGAGAATCGCTTAAAAATGAAAAGGTCGGCGTCTGACCCGTCACTTTTTCGTCTCAAGAACCAAGCCTTTGGAAACGTAAGCAGCCAAGAACAAGAAGACAATACTGACCCAGACAAGTGGATAACCAAAGCCTAGCCCCCGGCTCACATCTAGATCGTGGTAGAAGAAGGAGTCATCTGGAAAGGCTAAGTCTAGCCACGAATGGAAATGCAAAACGCTCAGTAGTCCGCAGATACCGGCTAAGGAAGCTGTAACTGCTACATATCTTTTCTTCACCTTCCTAGACAGCCTTCCATACACAAAGGGAAGGACTGCACAGACTACAGCAAAACAGAGAGACACAAAACCAGGTAGCGGACTGAAAAAACCAACATCTCGTCTATCCGCAAGAGAACCACCAAACGCAGACAGCGAGTAGTAAGAACCGTCTACACTTTGAGAGAGATAATACCAAGGAGAAAACAGGCCAACAGTCAAAAGGATACTGCCCATCAGCATCAGCCTTGCATGCATCGACCCAAGAGTCGACGATGAGTTGAGCTTCACCAACATCACAAGCCTTACCCATCACTTTGAAGCCGGAAGAGACTTTGCCAAGATACCTAGACGACTTCGAATCTCTCTTGCCAGGGCCTCTGCGTCACCATGTCGATGGTTATCAGTAACAACCATCCTTGGTTTGCATCTCTCAACATAGCCCAACAAACCATCGAAATCCGAGTGGTCGCTAAGAGCAACCCTGAATTCTTTCTCGCCCACCTGCTTACAGGGGCTCGAGAACTCCCAGCCACTCACAACGATGCGAAAAGCTTTCTGTCCTACACGCCGGCGTGAATTCATGTGGTAAAATGCAACACACGGATCACCATGTTGTAGCATTGAACGGGCTTTTTCTTCGTTTGATAAAAGAAGGCTATCTCCAAACTGCATCCCATGTCTCTCGCAGACTTTCGAAACGTGAAAGACTCTTTCAGGGACTATGAAAGGCACATCTACCTCTGCGTGATGCAAGATCTGCATGACTTCCTGTAGTTTTCCATGATAGCCGAAGAGATATACGGGTCCGCGTATCAGACATTCCTCTACCAGAGAAACGAGGGTGCTTTCCACTCTCTTCTTGAAGGGTCTCGCTCGATAAGGGTTCCCATAGGTTGCTTCCATGACGAGTACGTCAGCCTCAATTATCGGCGTCCTTGGCAGTCGAAAGTCACTGGTATACAAGATCCTCGTCCCATCAGCGTCTTTGACTAGGACCTGAGCGGACCCGAGAATATGATCAACGTAATGGAGAGAAATCCGCTCATCCTTGTAGACTAAAGTCGTCCCGTATTCCAGGGTTTTCACGTTTCCAGCCGTGAGATATGAAGGCCCTTTGAGGACGTCGATCAGACCTTTTGTCGCGGGAGTCATTATGACAATCCTACAATCTTTCAAGCTTCGCCGCAGCCCCGTCAAATGATCAGCATGAGCGTGCGTAACAATTCTCAATGGGCGGGTTTCGTCGAACCCGTCGCAGGCAACATACTTTCCTAGGAGGACTGCTCCATTTCGAGTCACTGAGGCTTTCAAAGGCATTCCATGGAACCAATTCGTATTGTTTCGGGTCAGCTTGTTTTATGACTTTCCCTTCGTCTTGGCGTCAGAAATCACGAGAGTCCCCAGCAGAAGCCATATGCGGCCTGAAGGTGCTATCTCTTCTGTCTTTCGGCGTCGTTCAGACTCTTGGTTGAAGAGGCAGTTCCTCTGATCATTCGTACTGCATGCATGAAGCAGTGGGAACATCATCCTTTCCGGAGTTAGTGATCATCTCCAACGCACAGGGTGAGGTCCTGCAACCCTTCAGCGTTCTCGCTTTCCAGCTATGAAGTCTTCAACCCACCGTCTGGCCACATCATCCGGGACTTGCACCGGGGGGTGCTTGAAGGCGTACGAAGAGATGCTCGTCAACGGTCCACTGATTCCTCTATCTAGCCCCAGTTTCACCGCTCTCATAACATCGATAACCACGCCAGCGCTGTTAGGAGAGTCCTCCACCTCCAACTTCGCCGTCAGGGTCACCGGCTGATTCCCGAATTTCCTACCCTTGACAAAGACATAGCAAATCTTCTTATCACCGAGAAACGGAACGAAGTCAGACGGTCCAATCCTCGTCGGGACCTCATAGGGCACCAGACTCGTAACAGCTTCAGTCTTGCTAACTCGCTTTGTCTTCAACCGCTCCTCTACCGTCATATTCTCGAAGTCGGTATTTCCCCCGAGATTCAACTGATACGTCTCCTCGATCTCTACGCCTCTGTCAACGCACAACCGAACCAAATTGCGATGCAGAATTGTGGCCCCCAACTGACTCTTCACATCATCCCCCGCCACAGGCAAGCCTTCACGGGCAAATCTGTCACTCCACTCTTTGGTCGAAGCGATGAATTCGGGGATGCAATTTACCAAGGCACACCTTGCTTCCAGAGAGGCCCGTGCATAGAACCGTGTAGCCTCATAGCTCCCAACGGGGAGAAAATTGATCAGCATGTCCGCCTCAGTCTCCTTCAGAACCTCGGACACGTCCACAAACTTGATCTCCTTGTCGTCATAGGTCTGAAACGAGTTTCGCATATGCGGGGCCACACCGTCGAGAATTGCGCTCGGAAGCACCTCTACACCGAGCTTCGGAACCGCGGCAAAATTGGCAGCTGAATTTGGTTTCGCAAAGATCGCATCTCCCAAATCCTTACCAATCTTTTCTTTGTTCACGTCAAAGGCGGCGACAAACTTGATGTCACGGATGTGGTATCCTCCGAAATTCACGTGCATAAGGCCTGGGACTTGAGTTTCATCGGCTGTGTGCTCGTAGTACTCAATTCCTTGTACAAGAGCAGATGCGCAATTCCCTACTCCGGCAACAGCAACTCGAACTTCCGGCAAATCGACTCCTCCATGATGGCTGGCTAGTTCCTAATCGTAGATAAGCACTTCGTTGCCCGAATTCTTATTACCTTCGGTCGCCCGCGCGAAAAGCGCATTGTAGGTGACCAGTAGGAAGAAGCGGTGGGTCAACCCCTCAGGAGCCTCAAACACACATTAGCTAAGAAAGATCCACACGCACGAACGTAATTCTTAATTAGCTCATTCATAGATAGCAATTGCAAATGGAAGTTTGCGTATGGATGATATTACAGTCAGATACGAACCCTTCAAAGAAGTGGCCATCATGGAGTGTACACGATTTGCTACTCCAGATGATCTCGCACGGTTCGCCAACATCGCAGCAGGAGGAAAGACAACGGGGATCTATTGGGCGGACGGCGTGGTGTTCGTCTACTATCCGTTGCCTACATCAACCGAGGCAGCCGCGAAGTCTGTGATCGAAGATAAAAGGGTCTACTGGGCGTTCGCAAGCTACGCTGAGATGCCGGAATACCGCCCTTTGATCGAGACAAAAGAAAAGATCATCGTACCAGTCATCAACATGTCGACGAGTCCTCTATTTCAAGCGGTTGCCAAATGGCTGAAACGGAGGAAGTAGATAGTATTAGGGGCTGTCCAAACTCAGCAGTTCCCTATTACACCTGTGGAATGCTCACTTGGTCGTTCGTCGTATATAGGCATAGAAAACCTTGAAGGAAACCAGGCGGTGCAACCACAATCTCACATGGTTCAGTCACGTGTCTTGTAGCATTCCACCAATCGGGAGCAACCTAAGCACTCTTCTGGGATGGGCGCGTTCTTATCTTGCCTACTGAGGTATCCAAAGCCGTGGGGGCATCGTGAAGCGCCGTTCTTGGGCTGCGTTGAGAATCGTTTTTTCTTCTGCCTTATGTTTTTGATTGTTGGGGGTGCCCTTTCGGGGGTCATTCGCTCTCCCGCGAAAAACCCCAAGAGAATGAGGGCAAAAGCTATGACTAACGCGATGAACGCGCACATCTCAAACGAAAGCATAGACCTCGCAGATTTCTCATTTAATGATTCCATATAGACTTGATGAAGTTGGAATACTAATCGCAACTATCAAGTGAAAAAGTCCGTGCGCAAGAGCGAATATAAGTTGTGTGATGTGTAGAGCGGTAGACGGAAAGGCAGAATTCAGATAAATCTCCAGTACCCGCGCATGTGTGGGAAACCAAACATCACAAGTAACATGGCACCACGAACGCGAGGATCCTTCCTATTACATTCGAAAGTTGGCTTCTACGTACATCTACTCTATCCTTGTGCCCAATTCCACATCTCTATCAGGCTGAATTACGAACCAGTTGTCTTTCCTGGACGCATCTGCAACGCCTAGAGTCAATACTTCGGATTGGAAGCTAGCGATTTGCTTGGGCGAGAAGTTGACG
This sequence comes from uncultured Candidatus Bathyarchaeia archaeon, assembly GCA_964347825.1. GTDB lineage: Archaea > Thermoproteota > Bathyarchaeia > Bathyarchaeales > Bathyarchaeaceae > CAYFZQ01. The sequence continues at coordinate 21,383 of CAYFZQ010000008.1, forward strand.
ACAGCTATGACCAGTCTTCCGATTAGCTCTTCTTTCGCGTATCCTGTGATTTGGGCACTGGATTTCTTCAAGCCGATTTTGGGGCCGAAATCTATTGTTAGCTTGTAGGACGGCTTCCGGGCCTCGGGAAACTCCTCTACTTCCAGTACTCTGCCAACCCGCATGTCGACCTTTCTGAACTCCTCATATGTTATCATAGAATCACCTCACAGAGTGGAGAAGAATCTAGCCTGAGCTTAGATCTAGTCTCACAATGGGAAACTCGGGGTTGATTTCATTCTTCACGCGAAATCCGTTTTTCAGATAGAGTTCAACTGGTCCAGACGGATTCTGTGAAGAGCCCTTTCGGGCATAGGTCTCTAGAGCTTTGAATCTTCGCTTTTTGAGGTTGGAAACGACCGCATCTAGAAGGCGCTCTCCTAAGCCCCTTCCTCGGAGGCTCTTCTCAGTTATATAGAGACAAGAGAGGAAAACGACGCCGTCTTCGATCTTCCCAATGGGTTGCGATTCATACATCTTGATGCTGGGAAAGCACCTTGAAGGCCCGTACTCGGCATATCCTACAGACGCGTTGTTGCGGTAGAGAATCTGGCCACAACTTCCAAACGTCCTCAAAGTCTGCCCTATCCACATTCGCTTCTTCGCTTCCAGCTCTTCCTTCCCTTCTGAACGCTCCGACTTCGTCCTCTCAAACTCTTCTGGGAAGCTCCAGTAGATGCAGTGATTACACGGTTCCGGGATATCATACAAGTTGGATTCTCCAACGGCTCGAATTGTGTCCGTCATCTCGTTTGCTCCATCGCATAAACAAACGGTTGTGCTTCGATAGACTTGGAGCTAGCTTTGCTGGAAAGAACTCACGTACTGCTCAAAGCAGCCTGTTTTCTTCAGGTAGAGGCCGTACTCCACGAGGGCCGCCATCGCCCGGGATGCGTCTTCGGGGGACGCGAAGGAGGGAATCCCAAGCTTGTCGTATCTGGATCGTATAAACAACGCCATTTCAGTCTCACCGATGTCACAAGCGACAATGGGTTTCGTGTAGTTCTTGGCAACCTCCGCGACTTTGTCAACGAAATCCTCTTGCAGACCCGGTGTGTGATGCATTCCAAGTAGTATGACACCTTGGATTGCCGGATCCTCAAAAGCGATTTCTACGCTTAGCTTAAACATCTCAGAAGTTGCAGACCCTGTCAGGTCGACTGGGTTAAGATTTGTCGCAAACGCGGGAATTCTATCCTCTCTCTTTAGCTCTTTGAATTTTCGAAGGGTGTTTTTCGAAAAAGGCTGTATGATCAACCCTCTAGATGCACTCTCATCCACTGCCATAACCCCTGGCCCTCCAGCGTCAGTGATTATGGCAACGTTTTTTCCAGCTGCAGGAGGTTGAAAAGCGAAGGCTTTGCCCACGTCGAAGAATTCTTCCATATCTTTAACTCTTACCACGCCCACGTGTTTGAAGACACTATCGTATATTCTGTCAGAACCCGCTATAGCCCCAGTGTGTGACTTTGCAGCTCGTGCACCAGCCTTCGTTTTTCCTAGTTTCAAGGCGACTATGGGCTTCTTCTTGGTAACTTCTTCCGCAACATTGATGAATTCTCTTCCGGCATCTATGCTCTCAGCGTACAAGAGAATAACACGGGTCGCCTCGTCCTGTAGCATATAGCGAAGCATCTCCGATTCGTTCACGTCACTCTTGTTTCCAAAACTCACAAACTTGCTCACGCCAAGCTGTCTGCCAGTCAGATAGTCTAGCGCTGAAACGCCGAAGGCCCCGCTTTGAGTGACAATTGAGATGGGACCGGACATTGGACGAGGCGTGACAACCATCTCGTCCCCTGTCGATAGAACCTTCGTTTCCGGCAGAAAGAGCATGTCCACACCCGTCTTGGAGTCGTAGACACCCAGACAATTTGGTCCGAGAATCCTGATTCCAGCGTTTCTCGCGATGGTCTTCACTTCCTCTTCAAGCTCTTCTTTTCCGATTTCACCAAATCCAGAGCTGATTATGGCAGCGGCCTTGACACCGGCGTCAGCAGCTTCTCTCATGATCTTTGGGACGATACCTGCAGGGACAACGATGACAACTAGCTCCACGTCGCCAATGATTTTGGTTAGAGAGGGGTAGCTTTTGTGTCCAAGGACATAGTCTTCGCTAGGATTCACTGGATACAGTTCTCCTTTGAATATGCCTCTCCGTTTGTTTGCTGCAAAGTTCTTGAAGATGACGTGCCCTGCCTTCATGATTTTGCGTGAAGCCCCTACAACCGCAACTGATTTGGGATTGAAGAACACATCCATCTGTTCTACAACAGGATCCATGACAACACCCTTCGAAGCCCAGTTAGCGTCTGCACTCTATCGCCGTTTTTCACTTATGAAGCTTTACGATCACTACGGGTCGATGTTTCACCGCGTCAAGCATGTCCCAAGTCACGCCGGTCAATGAGACTTTGAAGGTCGATGCCATATCCCAAACTGTTCTTCCAGCACCGACTCCCCTCGACCGATTGGCGATCTTGGCGATTTCAAGAGCTTTCTCAGCCCCGAGTTCGAAGCCTGCAACTGCTACAGGTGTGGCTCTTCGCTGCATCTTGAGACTCCTCCCGAGAAGGTACGCCAAGAAGCCTCCAAAAGAGTGTATCCCCTCTATCGGCTTTGGACGCGGGGTGAAGTGGAAGTTCCCAAAGGAGTAGGTCTTGTCAGTATCTACTATCAAGACGGTGACATTCACACCCAACTTAGAGCTGATTCGGCGGCGGATATCCTGCGCGATTCTATGAGCATTCTTCAACGGCAGACTGACGTATGAGTAGGGCAGATTGCTCCCATCGATTCCACCCTCTGATCCTTGCATCAAGGCCTGTAAGATTCCAGCGCGTCTCAAGACCAACTGCTTGTGGCTACTTCCCTCAGCTATTGGATACGATCTAAGCTGTTGGAGAGTCTTTCTTCTGAGATGACAAAGGGGCCCCAAAACGTACCCCCAGACACATCGCATCCAATACGCTGCTATACAACGAGCAAGCTTGCTTGGATGTATATGTCGTTCATTCGCAATGTTGCCAATGGCTGTTGAGACCGCCTTGTCGGAGATGGTTACGAAGTCTCCATCTTCAACTCGATCCCCTACGGCGTCAACTATACGTTGAACATAGTCTTCTCCTGGTCTCCAATAGGGTGCAGCCAAAGGGATCGCTCTGAATTTCCGAGTCACAATCCATCCCGAAGTCCGTTAAATAACCAGACTGGGGTTTAGGCACATATATGCTTGTCATTCTGGATTCTGTGAAAGTGGGAGGCGCGCACCAGCTTAGACTTTTCACAGAAGCTGCTCGTAACTAGGGACAGCGACTCCATCTGTATTGTGGGTTCATAAAGACTATTTATCTTCCGAATCTAAGTGAAGCTGTGCCGTCTGATGAAATGTCTGGAAGCGAGCTGAACGTGGCAAGGGATAGTTAGTTCACGGCGCCTGCGTGTACACTGAATTCCGATCCCAAGTCAAAACAAGTTCGTGTTGGAGAGGTGAATACTGTGCCCGAACAAGTCACGAAGTTGATTCTTCCTTTTGCCGTTCCTGCGGAAGATCGAATCAGAGCTTTCACAAAGGATGTAGAGCGGGCGGCTGTTCTTTATCTGGCTGAGTTGAATAGGGAAACCGGTGGGGGGCACTTCTTGAAGAAGCCAGATGAGAAGCTGGTGTTCATAGCTGAGGTCTGCTATCCCATATGGTTAGTTCCTTGGAATGGGAAAATCCTACTCTTCGATGGACTTGGCGTTACCGCACACACGTTGTCCTATGACACACTCCCCGATGTTGACGCCTTCAACAATGATATCCACGCAAGTGCGAAAACATGTGAAGTCTATTCTGAAGCTCTTTCTCGCAACGCCAATTACTTCCAGCACTTCGCTGGCAAAGAAGAAGAAACAATAGAAGGCCTCATTGCCGATCCAGATTTCATAGAGGACTTTTGGATCTATCTGTTAGAGGTGGAGACGGCCAAGACACGCTTGGCAACCAAAGCAATTGTGTCTTCCATCATTAGCGAATCCGAAATCTCAGTTTTTGTCAAAGAGCTTTCAGATTTGAGAGCGAAGATCGAAGAGGACGTAAGAAACCTGGAAGCAAGTATGAAACGACTCACCATAGCAACTCGAGGAAAAACAAGAGCAATTCGCGAAGAAATTAAGAGAATTCGAAGAAAGTCTGCCCAAGAGAATAAGAAAGCCAAACCTAGCGTGACGAGAAGAATACGGCAAATCCGGCGGAAACATGATACAAAAATAGCCAAGCTTTCCAAAAGATTCGAGGAACGACTGCAAGTTCTTCACAAAGACCGTCAAAAACTCTGGAAACTCCGAAAGAAGACTTCAACTGCCAAAAGAAGAATCAAAGCCATTGACAGAAAAATCGCAAACATCGAAGCTGCCAAGAAACTGAAAATACCCCAACAGCGGACACTCCGCGACACCCAGGTCGAAGAAGCTAGGGAGATTTTGACAGCACTCGAGACCTCACGAGACGCCAAGATCCGAACCAGACAACAGGAAAAAACCTGGCTAGAAGATATGACTTCCTCAATCATAAACCAAATGAATGAATTGGTCAAGTCCAAAAGAGCAGCCCTACATCAATTCTACAGAATTAGCATGGACGCGTACGGGATTAGAAAACCAACGAGAAGACACCCGTGTGAGCTTGTGTACTTCCCCTTCTATCTCGTTCGCTATGAAACAGAATCGAAGAAGAGATACGTTGCCTATCCTCCATCTATCGTTGGCAGCATTGACATCTTGACAAAAGTAAAGGAGATTCTCGGTGCCGCAAGAATGGAGTCTTTTCTTCAACCTTATTCAAAAGCCATCGCCGCACTCCTTAAGCAATTTATAACGCTAATCCAGAAGAATCCTGTGCTTGAGAAGGAGATAAACGACGCGGGAATTCAAGCCAGCATCTTGCGAGTCACAAAGCTACGAAGAGGCGTCAACAGAGGATTGAGAGAGTTAAGAAACGAAAAATGGCTTTCAGAACATGAGCGGCAGACTCTTGGCAAGCTTCTGTATACATATTCTACTTGAACGGCATCTTGCGTTATTGCATGCTCGCATCACCGTGTTTCTGTTGCCATTTGCTTCCAATAGAGTGACATTTTTACATTGTTTTCCGCTAACTCTTTACTTTGCGAAGTGAAGGTCGCCTTTCTCGTCATGTCGGGCACAAAGAAGAAGACAATGCTCACAATAGACTAGAGGCGGAGCTTGATCTGAAGAACCTTTGAGATACATGTATGGATAACGTGCTCCAGATCAACGTGAGTAGGCGTCATCAAATCCCGAGCTGCGAGTTCCGTCATATTTTTACGTAAAGTGAATCAACATAGAGCCAAATCCCGAGCCTAAAGGTGAAGCTATCATGAATACCGAGGAAATCATGGAGTTGGCTTTAACCCTTGTGGGGCTAAAAGACGTTCCTGAGGATAGCGCCATATATGTGAAAGGCGACGCCATTAGAAAGGTTCTGTTCGGCATCGATGCTGGGGTTTCAGAACTTCTGATTGCGAAGCGATTAGGCTATGATGCTGTGATTGCGCATCATCCTCAAGGCGGAACAGCAGCCATCAACTTCTATCAAGTCTTCAAGAGGCATGTTCCCCAGATGATTGCGGTTGGAATTCCAAGAGAAGAGGCGGAGAAAGCTGTGAGCAAGAAAATGAGACGATTGGAAGTGGAAGCACACGCGCGCAACTATGGTCACACAATTGCTGTCGCAAAGCTGCTGAAAATGCCCTACATGAATATACACACGCCATTAGACGAGATGGGCAGGAGGCTAATGGCTCAAAAGATTGCTAGCCGCGTTGGACGAGATTCCACCGTGCTAAATGTGGTTTCTGCTCTGGAAGAACTTCCTGAATTCCGAAACGCAACCACTGAAATCAAGATTCGACTTGGAGCGGATGAGAATCCCGCGGGAAACGTTGTGGTATCGCACGGGGCCGGGACGAATGGGGGGTACGAGGTTGCGAAAACCTACTTCGAACACGGTGTCGGAACAGTCGTGTATATTCATATAAGTTGTGGAGATCTGGAGAAGCTCGAGGCGGAGACGCAGGGCAACCTCGTGGTAACTGGGCATATTGCCAGTGACTCCGTGGGAATTAATCCTCTTATTCAGGAACTTGAAGAGAGAAATGTGTCTGTAACAAGAATTGGCATTGTTCCAGGCTAGTTCGAACACGAACGCGGACTCTTCCTTCCCCTTTGATTAAGCTCCGCTTGTGCTGGGGACGAGGAAGACTAGTCCAAGCAGAATCACAGCCCCTACTACCGTAATTATGAACGGGATGTTGGGAGAGACTGTGTAGAGGCTTCCACCTATGTATGGTGCGACGAAAGCTGCCGACATACTCAATGTTTGCGAAACTGCAATCCATCGTCCCCTCAGTCTCTCGGGTAGAAGAGAACTTATCTTGGCGTTCATTAAAGGCCACGGGGTGTACGTCGTTCCAATCATGAAGAATACTGGAACCAAGAGCAGGATGTTATGGGTTAGCTGCAGTAACGTCAACGAGATGGCTGTGAGTGCGAGACAGGCGGCAACTGCGACTTCATTTCCCAGCTTATCGCTCACTCGTCCTATTAGGACCCCGAGGAGCGCTGAGCCAGCGAACGTTAAGGAGCCGAATATGCCGATCAAGAAAGTGCGAAACCCATAGACATCTTCAAGGAATGTTGGTATGAACGGTCTCGCTAGCACGTTAAGAAACATGATCAAAGCGAAGAAAAGAGCCCAAGTGATAATACTTCTTCGGTTGAGCGTCTTCTCTTCATCTTTGATTTCGAATTTCCTCTCGGTGGTTTCCTTCTGACTTTTGATGAAAATCAGGATTACTGCTGCGGCAAGATAGAATGTAAACGCTATGTAGAAGACTCTTCGCATGTCAATTATCGTGGCCAAGTAGCCGCCTATGGTTGGCGAGAATATGTATCCGAACCACCAGGCTGACGAAATGGCGGTGAACGTCTGACTCAGTCTGTTCTTCCTGGCTGATGAAGCGATGTAGGCGGAAGTTGACGGTCCACTTATGAAGCATCCATAGAAAATCATCGCTGGGAACAACATTGTCCAGTGGGTCGCCACCGAAAAGAGTAGAGGCGCTGGTAGCCACAGTACCCAAGCTAGGATCATGACTTTTTTGCGGTCATATCTCTCTGCTAGAATTCCGCCAGGAATTGGTGTCAGGGCGGCCGTAAGCGTTAGGATGGCATATAGGAGTCCAATGTCTACAGGGCTTGCATCTAACGTGTCTCGCATGTAGATCGGTAGAATATATGCGTAGAGCCCATCCCCAAGGGAACCGACAATGTTTGACAGGAAGACGAGTTTCAAGTCTCTGTTTAAGGCTTTGGAAACCGCTTTTAATCGCCGCAGACCCACAGGCGCCGTCAAGTCGCTTGCTCCCGCTGTCTGTTCAGAGTTTGTAAGCAAACTAGTACGTAAAGAGCGCTAATAGCTTTAGCCGAAGTTCACTTCGCGAGTTTCGTCGAAATATCCATCATTAATATACGACTCGAACCATAATTCTCGGAAGGACTGCCCAGGAGGGGCCTAGTGGGGTGCCGAGAAACCAGAATAGTGACAAGATCGTGGATATTCATCAGCTCCTTCTAGAAGCCTCCGAGAAGGAAAAGGAGAAAAAGCAGGCACGCGCGCAACTCCTCCAGTCAATGGGCGTCAAAGAGTATTTCGAAGAAGGATCCCTGACCGTCAACATGAAAACCTGTAAAGGTGTAGAATGCAAGTTGTGTATAGAAGCCTGTCCCACCAACGCCCTCTTCTGGAAAGCCGGTGAAATCGGCATCGTTGAAGATCTCTGTGTGTATTGTGCAGCCTGTGTGCTCAGCTGCATCGTAGACGACTGCATCCACGTGACGAGAAAGCGTCCCAACGGGGAAATCGAAAAATTCAGCTCGCCACGAGATGTTCTGACGCTTCTGCGTTGCATCAACGTTAGAAAGGCAATGGACCGGTTGAAGTCGATTTTTCCAACGCCTGAGGCTTATCTTGATCGGCATTGCAGGTAGCGAATGGGGCTACTCTTTGGGGGGCCAATTCTCCTTTAAAAACCCCGGTATTCCAGATGAATCCCTTGGACCTACGAGAACACGCCATCCCGTGAGGTCTTCTGTCTCACCGCTCAACCGAGCCGCCATACCTGGTATAATAAGGTGCCTGTGCTTGACCTTCTGCTCTATTCCGCTCTCTTTGATTGCCTCTGCGGCCTTGTCAGCTGTCAGCAACCTGCCAGCTATTGAGCTTTCAACACTGATTCCGCCGGTATCAACTACAATGAGGTAGCAGTCGACGTTTGATGACTTGATGTCAGCCTCAACCGTGAAGTATGTCAGAGCGTAGTTGGTTGTAAGCATCACGGGCGAATTCTCGTCAGGGGTCCCGAAGGTTTTCAGCCCCGACTCCACTGAAACCGGTTTCCTTGGATCGGTGTATATGTTGAATCTCCATATGAGATTCGGCAGTTGAACCCACCCGTCGAGACTGTGCATTATCAGCAGATCGGCGTATCGGGAGATCAGCATGGAAGCCACGTAGGCTTCTCGCCAAGCTAGCACTTCCTTTGGCGCTTCTTCGCCAATCCATGCTGTGATCGGTGTTCCGATGAGCGGGAAGCCAAGCAGTTCATCTCCCTTCTTGCACGCACTTCTCCTTGCCATTGTGAAGTTGTTAATGGTGTCTGATAGTCCTTCGCTAACGAACGTTCCCGGATCAAGCGCTAAGTCCTCGACCCCATACGCGATCATGGTCTTCGCCAGGGTCTTCAAAAGCTTGAGATCATTCGGAGCAAAGATGGCTAATGGGCAGTTGTACATTAGTGCCAGTTCAGCCATGTCCTTCCAATTGTCTTTGGTCGCCGCGTAGATCAGTGGACGTCTATCGTGGATTGCAGCAACCCCGGCCTCCATGACATTCGGATCCAGCGTACATAGGATAATCGGTAGCGTCGTGGCTCCAGCCACCTTCTTCACAGCAGCTTTGAAGGTTGTTGGATCATTGGATGTCGATCTGATGGCTATCATGTCGAGGTTGACTTCACGGCCGATGTATTCGTACGAAAAGCCCTCAACTTTCTTGGCTCTGCCCAGTAGCTCCTCTGGGGGCATCTCATCGGTCACCTCTATTGCTATCGGGGTTGGGTTGTGGTATGCGAACTCGTGGCGGTACAGCACAAGTTTGCCACCAATCTTGACTGAATGATCCCCTGCACCGATCGTGACTTCTCTGACGGCTGGCGCCAGCAACTCCTTGAGCTTCTTGTAACTCTTTTTGTGCATCTTCTCTAGGATCGGTGGGCACTGTTCTACGGTGACCTCTCGGTTAACGAGTCGGGTTGCGAAGGCCATACAGTTGGCTTCCCCACACTCTTTGCAGTTTGTTCTGGGAAGAAGCATGTACACGTCGATTGGGCTGAGCTCCTTTATGCCCTTCTTGATCGTTCTCGTGGTCACGTCTTCTGCCTCCTCATATCTTCGCCTTGACCCAGTTGGCTATCATTTCAGTCCGAGCTGTGCCCCTGTTCTTCATTTGCTCCATAACCTCCTTCACGGTTCGAACGGCGGCCGGATGCATCATCAAGAAGAGGTCAACTCCCGCCAGAAGCAGACTGAGCGCTGTGACGGTCTCCCATATAGGACCTCTAAGCTCTCTCGGCTCCCACTCGGGGCCCATCTTTAGCCAAGCCTCTCTCGCAGCCCACGCGTTGGTAGTCCCAGACAAGACGGGGTGTTGAAGTTCTGGGTCCCCCATCAGTGCCGCCAATCTGGCACGTTCGAAGATTGTGAAAGAGTATTCCAGTCCATAACCTAGGGCGGCTGTTGTTAGGTCCATTAATATTCTGTCTTCAGGGAGGAACTCGTACAGTCTTCTGTTCAGTTCCCTCGCTTGGTTCAATTCTAAGGCTGTGAACCCGAGCACTACGTGTCCATGATCCTTGGCGGCTTTCGCCACATCTTCGAGGACACCGGCTTCCGCCATGTCAAGGGTGACAGAGCTGAGCACAACTCTTTCGCCCTCGGTGACCTCGGCCACCTTCTTGAAGAGTAGGGCGTCTTTCTTGGGGTCGCCGCAACCTCCAACAACTATGGGAACATCTACTGCTTGCAGTACGTCCTCCACGGTCTTGGAAGCATCCGTTGGCGATGTATCCTTGATAAGTGGGTCGGTGCTCACGAGATGAATTGTGACCATATCGGCGCCGAATTTCTCGACTGCGAGTTTGGACCATGCTGCTGGGTCTTCCATAACCTCCTCAACATGCATTTTTATGGCTTTGGGGAGTGGCACCTTTGTGTCGAACACGTCCAAGGAGACTACTGGTGGATGTGGGCGCGGGTTTTCAAACGTATAGAACGCTGGCGAAGTCTCGCCACCGATTACCATGGTCTTGGCGCGCGATCCTCCCTCGCTCTTGGTAGCTCCGAGTTTTACCGTCCTGATTTGTCCTGGGTATTCCTCAATCGGCGGAATAAGATCTGCTTCAAGAAGAGCTGTGGGTTTCCGCTCCGCAGGGGGTGTAACTGCTTTCGGTGGAACGGCAACTGCACCTGGTTGAAACCATAGTTCTAAATCGCCAAGCTCCATTTCTACGTCTTCGAGTTCCATCTCTTCGAAAGTGGTCAGGAAATCAAGGATTTTTGGATCAAATTTTAGACCAGCCTTCCTTTCCTTTTTTTCCCCCACTGTCTTTCACCGCTTTTCCTTCTTCTTCAAGCTTTTGATGATGACACGCTCTGCATGGATCTTTGCGTTCTTCAAGATTATTTTGAATCCGCCGCCTGCGGCGACAGCGGTCGTTGGGAGAGTTGTCAAGGGCACCGTTGGGGCTTCTTCTTCAGCTTCCGGTGCAGCCTCAACAGGTATCTCTTTCCATTGCTGAACAACCGGATGGTCGCGATCTTTAAGAAACACCTTTAGCTCGTCGATTGTCTTCGCGTCGTTTTCTGTGGCGATTTTATCGACTATTTCTTTCGGTATGAAATCTTTCACTCGCTCTTTGATCGCTGCGGGCATCCATACGATGCGGTCCCAGCCTCCATCAACTTGAAGGAACTTTGGAGATCTCATGTACTCAATAGATATGCCGTGGAATCCATCGACCTGCCGTCCTCCAGCTGTGGAGTCCGCCAGGGTCGAGAAGGGCAGACCGTTGACGGTTGCTTCTTTGAAGCCTCGATCAACGATTCCCAGGCCGTACACTTCTGGTATGTAAAAGGCGACAGCCTCAAAGCACCCACAAGAGGTGTGGGGGGAATCAAAGGCTGTGTATAACCACACGCGAGTTATCTCGCCCATGGTCTTCTCCTTCATGGTCTTGTTGATTCCTGTGTATTCGCCTTTGAACGGATCTAGGCATTCCCCTTTGTCAATTGTGAAAACAGGACCCTTTGGGTCTACACGCGCTGAGGCTCGGCCGTCGAACCAGCTGATGGAGCCGCAATTCGAGTATCTTTGAGGGGTAATCACGCAGCAGTGGGTTGGGGCGAAAGACTGACAGAGAGTGCATCCATAGAAGGCGTCTACTTCTTCGTCCTTGAGTCCTCTGGCTTTGGCATCGCGGGCCTCGTAGACTCCAAGGGCTTGGTCGTATAGCTCCTTGACTCTTGCTGGGTCGGTCAAGAACGTGATCTGTAGCTTCTCGATGAAGGACAATTCGCTTTTGAAGAGTCGATGAAGGACTTTTCCGATCATTTCGAAGGAGTTCAGTCCTTTGCCAAAGGACTTCTTGCCGAGTCGAATCCAGATGTCGTAGCGCTGGTTGAGGTGCATGAAACCTTCGATGAAGTTGCAGTATTCGTGGATACGGCGCTCGATGACGCCTTCAAGTTCTTCCTCGACATCTTTGCCAGCGACTTCGATGTAAATCCCAAAGGGATGGCTGCTTCCCTCTTCCATGTCCTTGATATCGGGTCCAACTACTGAGATCTTGCCGTCTTCCACTTGATCCAAGTTTTTGATTCGTACAAGTTCAAACTTGGCTGCTTGCTTTGGGCCTCCGAGTTCGACGTACATTTCTTTTCTTCGAATTCTTTCTCCTTCGTAGATCACTCCGACGTCTACCGGGATGTCTTCAAACATGGACATTTCTCATTTTCCTCCTAGTTTGTTTAGTAATATTTCGAAATTCTCGTTCCAATCCTTGACTGAGAGATTTGGGAAAGACCACGTTGCGTGCGGATTGTAAAATCTGTCCAGGCTTATGGTCTTAAGATCTGTGGAGAAGTGTTTCAGTCCTGCCAACACTACGAATTCCATGTAGTAGGGTAGTCCCATGAACATCGCGAGATCATACGAGCCCATATCATCTAATCCGCTCCACTTGGGATCCTTGAGCCGGTTGGCGATATCCATGGCAGACATCCAAGCCGCAGGCTGGAAATCTCTCTTAAGAAATGCGCTTATTGTATGGGCTGTCGCAACGACAGGGATTCCTGTAGTCTTGCTCATGCGGATTGCGTAATCAATCATTTTGACCTCATCTGAGTAGTCTTCAGAAGCTTGGTGTCCAACGATGAGGATAGGACGTTTCGCCCTCTTCACCATTGCAGCTACGACCTCAGGCTTCAGGATGAGGAGTGCCTTCTTCGGACCAGCAATCTCGGCTGTCTGCCAAGGCTCTGCCTTCGCACCCAGTTTAATCACCTTTCCTCTTTCTGATTAGTCTGGGTAGAAGCGTCGGGTCTGGAATTCGCCTCTCCTTCCAGCCCTTCTCCTCCAGAATCTTCAGAAGCTCATCCTTCATAGTGATGGGTATGTCAGCCTTGTTTCGAACATAAAGATGTAAGTCGTCAGGCATCGCTCCGTAGAGGCGCCTATGCAAGTCGATATAGTGAGTTAGCTTTATGGAACGCCCCTTCGTTGTGTCATTGGGTCTCATACAAAGCTTCGCTATCATTACTATGGCTTCCTCCTTTGTCTCAGCCGTGGTAAAGAGATGTTCAGGGGCTGGACCTACATAGACTTTGTCGCCAGTCCTCGCATCGTAAGCATACCAATCTTCCTCCTTGTCCTTCCTCCCTAGGAGCATACGCCGATACTTAGATCCATGAGGTCCAACAATCACAGGTATCCCGAGTCTCCAGACGCCTGCCGCGATTGAGGCAGCTTTCTGAGAGTAAGCGCCCCAGGCGACTCCCACGGCTCCCACTCTGTTGAGGATGTAATCCGCAATCTCCTCGTAGTTAGCCCGTAGTTTTCTCTTTGCGAAGATGTTTGCGATCTTGATGGCAGCTCCTGCTATGTGGGAGTTGGACACACATGAACCCACATTGACGATGCCCCCAGCATCAAAGGCGCCGGGATACTTTTCATAGAGGGTCTTTCCTTCCTCATCTTTGACCATAGCTATGGACATAGCTGCGCACCCTGAGGTGACAACGATAAACCTACGCTTCGCGAACTCTTCAGCGATCTCTGCAACCGCTTCTCCACCTTTGGGGTAGTTGGAACATCCTACCAAGGCCACCACTCCAGGAATATCGCCGAAAACTATGGGACTGCCCACTTCTCTTATCTCTACGTCTTGAATCGCACCGCGTCCAACCCTCATCTTAAACTTCTCTTCCCACAACTGGGTCTCTCCCGCTTTTATCATGAAACTGTGCAGGGGGAAGTCATTGGGGCACGCGCTATCGCAACGGGCGCAACCTACACAACTTTCAAGGATTTCAGCCAGTGGGTTGAGGTCTCCCTTTGCTGCTGCTTTCATGGCTTCGGGGATGGGTTGGTCGTTTGGGCAGGCGCGCACACACTCGTTGCATTCTGTGCATTCTTCGGCAGCCGCAATAATCTCTTCTATCTTTGGAATGACCTTGAATCTCTTTCTTTTTGGGGCGACAGCCATTACTGTCTCAACAGCAACTTCTCCAACCTTATCTGTGTCCAAGATGAGTACTCCGGGAACTTTCTCCCCAAGCAAATCTGACACTATTTCCTTTGAGGGGCTTTTGGTTCTGTTTTTGAGTCCTAGACAGTTTTTCGAGCTCGAAGCGATGACTGGGACCTTGACTTTTTCAGCTTCAACCAGTGTGTCTGCGCGGATACACTGTTCATCCACTACAATCAGATCGGCCAGTCCGCTCCTGATATAACGCAATTGCCAAGATATGGGGCCAACGATCTTGGCCATGCGGCTGTATCTGGTGATGTCGTGGGCGGTGCAGCATATCCCTACAACCTCGACTTTCCCGAGAAGTCCTTTGTCTGTTAGGTAGTCGATTATCCCCACGGACGATGGTACATTATGGCCGATGACCAAGATGGTCGGTTTGGAGATGTCTGCAACGCCAAAGCCTAGATCAGTCAGGGGTGCTTCAGGGTCAGCTTTTGGGAAACCGAGGACTGAAATCTGTGCCAAATCTGCGATTTCCAAACCAACATGGTCCACCATTCCTGCGTGAAGAACTTTCGATTCGAAGTCTAGGTTGCTTCCTTCCTGCCCGGTGTGTGTGGCAGAAAGAAGATGCGTCACCTGCTCTTCACAATAGTTAAGGATATCTTCCAAATCTTTGAGTATCTTAGGTCTAATGCCAGTAACCAATCGAGTCACTGGGGCCTCTATGTCTATGTTTAGACCTCCAACATCAAGAGGGCTGTATCGACCGTATTTCTCTATCAGATGTTCAACTAGATGTCGACCATGAGCAATATGTGTGGCGGCTCCGATGCAGCAGGCGAGCAATACGATACGTGATTGTTGCGCCGCCATGTTCAATCCGCAGGCGCCGCGTTTATCGCCTGATAGGTCACATTTTCCAAAGGTGCATAGACAGCAGACGTCGCAGAAGGGCAGATAGAACGGCTTGTACCGATTCAGAAGCTTGAAGTCCCATTCCCTGAGGTCTGTTATCGAGGGGAAGGGTGTTGGTCCAACCGGTTCCTCCCAGTCCTCTTCGAAAATTCTGCCAAAGGAAACTTCAAGATCTTTTACCGTCCCGACGTCCGTCTTCAGTTCTTTGATTTTCATGAGCAAGTCTTTTTTGGACAATAATCTCACCGTAGGATGAGCATGTTGAATCTACTCAATAACTGCGGAGCTTTATTTAATCTTTCCGAAAGATGTGCGGAACAGGCGAAGAGATTAATTTGGACCCTGTGTCCTATTATCCGCGTTGAACTGATTTAGAGTGGGGGCGATCTGAGCCTTGAAACACGTGAAGATTCGAGCTTTTGATTGTCCTGACGCATGGTACAAGGTGCTCCGAGAAATATGGCGCAATGGCGATCTGTTCGAAGTGAAGTACGGATCAGAATGTTCCGACACCAAGAAACTGAATCTGACCATCGAGATCACGAATCCTGAAACCCGGCCTCTCGTAGATGACCAGGCTCCTTGCGATATGAAATACGTGCAGTGGTACGCCTTGAAGTACCTATGGTCCGGTGTGATTGAAGATGAGACTTACACCTACGGCAGCAGGTTGAGAGCGCCCGTTGATCAGGTGGAGAAGGCGATAGCCAGATATGTGGAGGAGCCGGGAGATAGACAGGTAACCCTCGTCATCAGACTGCCAGAAGACATAAAGAAACGGCTGGAAAGCAAAAAACATGAACCCCCATGTCTCAGTTTGATCGACACCGAAATAGTCAACCGCAAGCTCCATTCGACATCCTACTTTAGATCATGGGACGCCTATGCTGGACTACCCGCAAACATAGCGGGAATTCAAATCTTCAACGAAGCATTCGTGTCAGAACTCAATAGACGGGGAAACCTCGGTATAGAGACCGGCAAACTGATTTTCCATTCCAAGAATTGTCACATATATGCACGGCAGTTCGAGATTGTGGAAGAATTGCTGAAGCCGAAGAAGGCTAACCGTAGAGAGACGCTTGCATCAAGCGCGTAGTCAGCAATAAAGACCGCTAAAAAGACTATATTCTATATTCTCATACCTGAGCGTAAATGCGGTCGCTCGCATAGCGGCCGCTCTCAATCTCCTTGCCAATCTGTCTCAACACCAGGATTCTCTGATAGGTGGCAGGATGGGTCGCAAACCACATGTTCACAGTTGTCCATCTGGATTTGGCTTCCCTCTCCATGGCCATCTGGAGCTCTCGCTCATCGAGGACGCCGTCCCTGTCCAAATCATAATCCTCTTTCCGCCTTAGTAGGCCTTGACACTCCTGCTTGGACAGAGCCGGGTCGCCGATGTAGAGCGTTCTAGCGCCGTGGGGTGGCTTAGGTGAAAGCGACAGCCCATACGTTATCTTCGTCAATGCACTCTCCAACTGTCTAGGCGCTCCAGTCAAGTAAGCTGAATAGGCATCAGCGAAGTGTTCCCTGAGACGACTCAGTCTCATAACACACAAAAGCGTGACTATGTAGACGACAAACGAAATCGCAGCCGCCACTAAGAGCAAAACTCTCAAGGCCACCTCACCACCCTTCTTCTTCCCCCCATCGGTAGCCAAGGCAACTCGGAAGCTTAGCTGTGCTATGAGATAGGCGATCAAGGGTAACGCCGAAAGAATCGTCATCACGACAAAATCCTTGTGCTTGATGTGCCCGAGCTCGTGGCCAATTACCCCGCGAATCTCATTTCTGTTCAATTGCTTAAGCAATCCTTCATGAAGCGCAAGCGTCGCGCCTTGGGTTGTCCTTCCAAAGACGAACGCGTTCGGAGTTTGATCCGGAACTACTGCGAGTTTGGGCGTCGGTATCCCCGTCTTCTCCGCCATCTCCTTG
>CAYFZQ010000009.1:0-37705 GCA_964347825.1 uncultured Candidatus Bathyarchaeia archaeon
TATATCGCACTTTGAATTACGTCATTAAATGGTTTGATTCGGCAAGATCATTTTAGCAAGTCATCAGTCTTCGAGCGAGTGTAAGCGCGGTGCCGGCACAAAAGCGGTTTGAGTATCTGGAACATACTGCCGATATATATGTGGCGGCTTATGGCGCCAGCTTAGAAGAAGCGTTTGAGAATGCCGCGTTAGCCACCTTTCAAGCCATGACCGAGGTTGGCGAAGTACAAGCCGCAGTCGAGGATGTTATAGAGGTAAGAGGCCAAGATGAACAAGCGCTCCTTTACAATTGGTTGGAAGAACTTCTGGTTCAATTTGAGGTCACTCACAACATCTACTCGCGCTTCGAGGTTTCAAGTATAGAGAAGACGCCTAGCAGTTTGCGACTGAAAGCCAGGATCTGGGGGGAACCGTTTGACCCGGAAAAGCATCCTCAAAAGGTCGGAATAAAGGCAGTTACCTATCATCTCATGGAGATTGTAGAGGAGCAGAAAAGTGTGACAGTGAAATTCCTTCTTGATGCTTAATCAGATCAGAAACGTGATCTCTTCCAGTAAGGTCTCGGGGACAACATTTCGCCTTCCCCGCTTCTTCAGCGTAACGAAGCCAAGCTTTTTCAACACCTGCAAATCTTGATAGACGTTCTTCACGTTCCTATGGATTTTCCCCGCCAAATCACTTATCGACTCTATTCGCAATCTAGCCAGATTATCAAGCAATTCTAATCGCTTCGGGGTTAGAAGTGCCATCTCTTGGGAGTCGAACTCGCGAATCTGTTCAACGGTGTAGTCAAGTTCACCGCCTTCCATGTACCCTCGGTAAGCATCAACCAACCCAGCCCAGTCAAAATACTTCCCGACAGCTACTTTGCCGATTTCGCCATCAAGAAATGACTCTTCGATATCGTCGAACCTCATGCCGAACTCGCGCTCAAATCGTTCGATTCGCTCAGCAATCTCCTCAATAGTCAGTCTGCGAACGATCTTCACCAACATATCGCAGTCCACGGTCTTGGTTCTATTTTCACGTGCTCGCAATTAAGCTTCTTTGGCTTTCTGACCAAAGAACAACATCTGAAATCGACTGAAACATTAATAATCGGACAACCCTGCTATTCAATGCGGAGACAGATGTACAGCAAGAAGCTCAACAACGCCATTCATCTCATCGACTTGAGACCCATGGGCATCGAGAACTTCATTGCCTCCTACGTATTAACCGGTCCCAGACCAACAATCATCGAAACAGGCCCAACATGTACGGTGAAAAATCTGCTGACGGGACTCAAAGAGATCGGCGTGAAAAGTGACGACGTCACCTATGTTGCAGTCTCTCACATCCACATCGACCACGCAGGCGGAGCAGGAACCCTTCTACGCCATCTCCCAAACGCCAAGCTAATAGTTCACTCGAAGGGGGCTTCACACCTCATCGATCCTGGAAAGTTGTGGAGACAGACGAAGCACGTTCTCGGCGAACTTGCTGAGATGTACGGCGCGATTGAACCAATCCCTGAAGAGCGAATAATCGCCGCAGCTGATGGAACAGCCATCGATCTCGATGACGATGCAGCGCTAGAGATCCTCGAGATGCCCGGCCATGCTTCTCACGAGTTAGGGTTCTTCGCAAAATTCTGCAAGGGGATTTTCCCAGGCGATGCCGCGGGCGTCAATTTGAGCCCATTAGATGCGATTATCCCGACGACCCCTCCGCCGTTCAACTTGGAAATGACCTTGATCTCGCTTGAGAGATTGTTATCAATGGATCCTCAATGGCTGTATTACTCCCATTTCGGCCCCACGAGCAAGGCGAAAGAGAAACTACAGACCTACATTAGTCAGCTGAATCTCTGGGCTGCGATCATACTGGAAAGCATGAAAGAGGGAAAAGATATGGCGACTATTTACGAAAGGATCTTGGAGAAGGACCCCGCGACAAGACTGGCAGCTGATTTCATCCAGAAGCATCTTATCCTCAGACGAGGAGTGATCATGCAAAATATCCAAGGTTTCATCGACTACTTCAGAAAGACTCTCTAGCAGTACTAGAAGCAGAACTCGCAGTCAAGTTCATACTCATCACACGACTCCATGATTTTCGATTTCAATCTTCGAAAGTAATCATTTCGAGACCAAAATACGCGTCTGTATTCGGCCACCAAATCAGGGTAGTGCTCGTTCAAGAATCGAACAACCGACGACCACACACCCCAGCGCATGTTAAGACGATCCACGATGATCCTATCGACTTTTGCCTCGGCCAAACCTTCAAAAAGATGGACGAGATCTGCTTCGCTATCTGTAATATAAGGGAGTATTGGCCCCAAGAAGGCAAATGTAGATACACCCTCGTTGTGTAACTCATTTAAGGCAGCCAATCGTTCCTCAACTGGAGATGAACGGAGCTCAGATTTCTTCCGAACCTCGTCATCAACCGTAGTCACTGTGAACCCAACCTCACATTCGGGGAACTTGGCAAGCAACTCGATGTCTCTCAAGACGAGTGACGATTTGGTCTGGACGACTACCGGAAATTCATACATCAACAGCCGCTCCAAACACTTCCTCGTCAATTCATACTTCTTTTCCAGAGGCTGATAAGGATCGGTGACGGAACTGAGACTCACGATGCCTTTGGATGCTCGAGCAAGCTCTTGGGATAAGACATGCGGAGCGTTGATCTTGACGTCAACAAACTCGCCCCATGATTCCTGATGACCGGAGAACCGTTTCATGAAACGGGCGTAGCAGTACATACACTTGTGGAAGCATCCTACGTACGGATTGACTGAGTAGTCTATGGTGGGAATGCCTGATCGGCTTAGAACGGACTTGCATGAGATTTCTTTGACAACCACCATAGGCGGCACTCACCGTTAAGGAACTGGGGCGTCCTTCTTTAAGAAGGATTGCTCGCCGTTGCATAAAATTCGCCGAAGAACATGGGGATTGATCTTTGGTTTATACACCAAAATTGTTTATATCCCACCTCAACCCAGTGACTTCTCAGGTGGATCCTTTTGAATAGGAGACAAAGGCACTCAAGGCGCCGAGAGACGGTTCCGCTCGAGAGAACCAGCAAGTATACGTGGCGCATTCCTCAAAAGTTTAAACCTGGAATGCGAGTGCCAGGAATGGTATTCGCTGATGAAGATCTGATTGAAAAGATGAAAACGGACAGGACACTCCTCCAGTGTACGAATGTCGCTCACCTACCTGGCATCTACAAGTACGCGGTCACCTTGCCCGATGGCCATGAAGGCTACGGCTTTCCTATAGGCGGGGTAGCCGCCACAGACTATGAAGAAGGGGTTGTCAGTCCGGGGGGAGTAGGATACGACATTAACTGCGGCGTCCGCCTTTTGACGACGAATTTCTCTGAACACGACGTAAGAGCCAAGCTTGTCGAATTGACAAATGCCATTTTCAGGAGTGTCCCGTGTGGGCTTGGCAGCCGCCGTAAAGACTTTCGGTTGACGTTCCAGGAACTCGACAGCGTGGCCTCAGAGGGTGTGAAATGGATGGTGGATCATGATTTGGGCCGCGCAGAAGACATTGTCCACTGTGAGGAGAATGGATGCATGGAAGTGGCCAATCCAGATAGGGTGTCGTCCACTGCAAAAAAGCGTGGGCTATCGCAATGTGGCACCTTGGGCTCAGGGAACCACTTTCTCGAGATCCAGAAAGTGGACGAAATATTCCAGCCTGAAGTCGCCAAGACCTTCGGCGTCAACAATGAAGGACAGGTCACAGTCATGATTCACTGTGGCTCGCGAGGGTATGGCCATCAAGTTTGTTCAGATTACCTGCGCGTCATGGAGCGAGCTGTCCACAAATACGAAATCACGTTGCCCGATAGAGAACTCGCATGCGCACCGGGCACAAGCAGAGAGGCAGAAGACTACTATCAGGCCATGGCTTGCGCCGTCAACTATGCGTTCTCCAACCGCCAAGCGATCACACATTGGGTGCGCCAAAGCTTCGAGGAAGTGTTCAAGAGACGGTCAGAAGAGATGGGGTTAGATCTCGTCTACGATGTCGCTCATAACATAGCAAAGATTGAAGAGCATAAGGTAAATGAGCATACCCGGAAAGTGTGGATCCACAGAAAAGGCGCCACCCGTTCGTTCGGGCCTGGACGCATAGAGGTTCCGGCCGACTACCGATCCGTTGGACAACCAGTGTTGATTCCTGGCAGCATGGGCACTGGCTCTTGGGTACTGGTCGGCACGTCAAAAGCTTTGGAAGTCTCGTTCGGTTCAACAGCTCACGGAGCTGGTCGTATGATGAGCCGCACGGCTGCGAAGAGAAGTTTTTGGGGTGGAGACGTAAAGAAAGCCCTAGAACAACGTGGAATCGCCGTGAAGGCTGCAAGCCCCGTGGTTCTTGCTGAGGAAGCGGACCCAGCCTACAAGGATGTAGACCGAGTCGCGGAAGTAAGCGACAGAGTCGGCATTGCAACAAAGGTGGCCAGACTCGTGCCCCTCGCTGTTGTGAAAGGATAAAGAGGCTCAGCTTCGCAACTTTTCTGCATCAGTCGTAGTCTAGTGACGACGCGAATTGAAATGTTGGTCCGATGTGCTTGCGCGCGTTGAGGACGTCAGTGCGCGCGGACAACCAAAGAAGACTATCGACTAATCTAAGACCACTCGTCTCAACGACCGTGCGTAGCATCTGAACCGGAATATGTGCATCTACGTTCTAGGTTTTGTTTTGCCAGAATGGGACTAGTCTTACGACGGGATTTCTTGTTCGGTACAGGTGGAAGAACTCTCCCTTCTCGCCGAAAGCCTCACCGTGATCAGCCGTTATGGCGATCTTTGCATTATCAGATTCTTCTATGATTTCTCCTACTGATTCCAGCACCCATTCCAAATTGTCTCGGTAGAAATATCTGAGGTCGTTGACGGTGTATTCTCTCCAGTAAATCTCGTTTAGGTCCTCAAGAAAATGGAATTTGAGGTTCTTTTTCAGTTGCCAATAGGTGGTCCTCAAACGTGAGAAATCAATGTCCAGTGAACGAAGCAAATCCCTCAACGTCTTTTCAAGCAGAACGGCCAACCTTGAATTCCTTTTCACACCCACCAAGTCAGAATATGTAGAGGGGCAGGGCGCCTTCCTATAAGGGAAATGGGGTTGTATGAAGTGGATTATCGTCTTTCTGTCAGGGTGTTCCCTGATGGCTTCGATGGCGATTCGAGCGACCTCATTAGGCAAGGATGACCCAATTTTCCAATCCCATCCGCTAATCCAAGCGTCATATACCTTGTAGAACTCCTCACCTGCGTTGAAACCGCCCCACGCAACACCTTTGCCATTTATCCCAGGATGCGCACTAACATAGATTATGTCATACGATCCGTTTCCATTGAAAACCGAATGTAACCAGTCAAACGTGTCCGACGCACCAAGCCTTTTTTCTAGCCTTCCCGGGGGCAAATACCGACGATAAATATCTTTGAAGGCATCATATCTGCAGGCATCCAGAATTATAGCAATATCCCAATGCTCGGTCATTAAACTGAGACACACAGATACTTCACCACCGTGCAAAGAGAGCTGTTTGGTTTCGCGTACACGCGGTTCTCATGTCAAATGCGACCTCTTTTACCGAATCAGTCTGCATTTTCCATTTATTGATTTTACTACACACCTCTTAGCACAAATGCATGTAGAAGAGAGGGAAATGAGAAGGTGACGTATTTATGCCATCGACTATTAAAGGGTTTTTCAGGCTAGATGCCCTCTTGTCTCGAGCCCTATTCTGCAAACTGCAAATCTGTAAGACGCACGCACGGAAAACCTATAAGGCGCGTTCGTCCTTCAGAACTTTCGGAGAAGAAGATGGGCGGCGGAAAGAAGAAGCTCACTCTCAAACAGATGGAGAAAACGCAAAAGAAACAACCAAAGAATGAGACCAAAACCGGCAACAAATCCACGCCTGATAAAAAAGCCGCCGGAACGACCCTGCCAGATCTGAAGAGTGAAAAGATCATTCCTAGGCTGAAGAAAATGGGCGCTATCACACCTTATGGCACTGCGTCTCGTTTCGATGTACGTCTCAGCACGGCAAGAGAAATGCTCAAGGAGCTAGAAAGACAGGGAACTATTGAATACGTCTCGGGAAGCAAGAATCTGAAGATATACAAGCTTCCGAACTGACATTGAATAACAAGCTGCTTTTTTCCTCTTGAATTCTCACCGACAAGCAAGGACGGTGGAAGGCATGGAATTCCCTGAAAGAGTCTACACAATCCACGAAGTAAAGGCGGCTAGAGAATTAATAGAGAAAGGCTACAGACATCGTTTGACGATAAAAGGCAAGCCAGCATTCAAACAAAAAGTGAAGAAAGCCCTGAGACTCATCAAGATTGCTAGCTACTACGACTTCATCCGAACGTACATTAGGCAAATCCGCGAAATCGATGGCATAAGTCAGCTACGCGAGACTGAAGCCGCCATCTGGGCGAACATATACTCGATGGAAGACCCGATTGATGCTGCCAGCTTCATAGTGCAGAAGACACAACAGATGAAGGATTACATCGAGGGCAGACTCTACTACGAAATGGGAGAAACACGGGCCGTTGAAAAACGCATCGAATTCCTGGAAACCCTAATAGCGAAGAGCCAAGATCCAACCATTAAAGAGCGATGCCAAGAAATCTTGAAGCGCTGGACTGATGTGCCCTTACCGTGACCTTGCTATATCTTTTCAACAGTTATTCTCGTTCCACTCTTCACGTGCCGGAACAACTCCAGATTCTCTGTTACTTTTCCGACGATGTTTACAGGGCTATAGGGCTGAGTCTCACCATAGAATACACATAAGGCATTGCCCATAGGCCAAAAGGCAATCGTGCCCCGCTCCACCGTGGGTTGAGCCTTCTCTTCCCCGAGCTTCACGGGAATCTCGAAGTACACTTCCTCCATCCACAGGGCTGCACGACCTTCGAGCGGCAGCTTCTTGACGATGGCATCCACCGTCCTTGGAGCCAAGTAACGAACGAGTTCTCCCTGGCTACTGCCCAATCCCTCAATTTTAAATCGGATTCGTATACGAGATATACTTTCTTCTTCCATATCGAGATCAGCCCTGACGAGTCTTCAGAAAACGACGTTCTAGAACGTCTTTCAAAGCAGGCTTGCTGACTTCTTCAAGTTCATAGGTGACTCTCACGGCAGGTTTGTTGACACGTATCATACGCCGCAAGTCTACGGGGGTACCTATAACCACAACATCACAGGGAGTTGCGTTGATTGTCTTCTCCAGTTCTGCTATCTGCTTTCTGTCATACCCCATAGCCGGCAGAATCGTGCCCAAATGAGAGTAATTGGTGAACATGTCCTTTATCGAGCCGACGGCGTATGGACGTGGATCAACTATCTCGTTCGCGCCCAGTCTCTTGGAGACGATTGTTCCCGCGCCATATGGCATGTTGCCGTGTGTCAGCGTCGGGCCATCCTCAATTACTAGCGCCCGTTTCCCTCTGATGAGATCTGGATCGTCCACAGTTATTTGCGAAGCCGCTTCGATAATAATTGCGTCTGGATTTATCGATCGCACGTTTTTTCGAACGATTTCAATTTTCGAAAGGTCAGCAGTGTCTACCTTGTTGATGACGACTATGTCAGCCATCCTTAGATTTGCTTCTCCGGGGTGATAGGTCAGCTCGTGCCCCGCTCTGTGGGGGTCTGCAACCACAATATGCAAATCTGATACGTAGAAGGGTAGGTCGTTATTTCCTCCGTCCCAAACAAGTATGTCAGCTTCGTTCTCTGCCGCTCTCAGGATTTTTTCGTAGTCTACACCCGCGTAGACTACAACCCCATTGTTGATATGGGGCTCGTACTCTTCCCGTTCTTCAATGGTGCAGTGGTATTTTTCAAAGTCTTCATAGGAAGCGAATCGTTGGCATGTTTGGTGACGCAAGTCGCCGTAGGGCATCGGATGTCTTACAATAACCACGCTCAAGCCCTTCGCCTTCAAGATTTTTGAGACCTTTCTCGAAGTCTGACTCTTACCTGCCCCAGTTCTGACAGCACACACTGAAACCACCGGGACGTCGGCTCTCAGCATAGTGGATGAAGGGCCCATAAGCCTGAAATCGGCTCCACTGGCCAGCACTATTGACGCTTTGTGCATGACATATTCGTGTGAGACATCACTGTAAGCGAAGACCACCTGATCTATATCGTATTCGTCAATGAGGGATGGGAGTCTTTCTTCTGAATAGATAGGAATTCCCTCAGGATAGTTGGAACCAGCCAATTCGGCTGGATATATTCGCTTTTCTATGCCCGGGATCTGGGTGGCGGTGAAGGCTACGACTTCGTATTTCTTTCTGTATCGGAAGTAAACGTTGAAGTTGTGGAAGTCCCTTCCAGCCGCACCCATTATAACAACTTTTAGTCTTTTGTCACTGACCGATGACTTCTTAGTCAAGGTTCGTCACCTTCTGAACGACGCTAATTCTTTGAATGCCTTCTTTGAAAATCTTTCCGCTATGCTATATATGCCTGCCTTGCTATCTCAGGCTTTCCGATATCTCCTTGGGAGTTTGACAGTCCCTTTCCCGTTGTCACCCTTGATCTTCGTTGCTTTCCATGCTACCACTTATTTCATCTTGAAAGAGTGGAGTATGCTTCAATACGCCTAATTTTCGTGCATGCACACGAAGGCTATTTTCTCATTGTAATGTAAGCCTTCATAGCGGCTGCAGACGCGTGCGCCACAGTCTCAGCTATGTTCATTGGCTGCTGCACCGCTCCAGCCACAAATATTCCTTCTGCGGGCGTTCCCGTTGTCCCTAATATTGGATTCAACTCTTTGAAAAAACCGTCAACGTCCAAGGGAACCTTCAATTTCTGCTGAAGACCAACTTGAGGCTCCAGTCCAACTTCTAAAACGACCAGGTCTGCAGTGATGGAAAGTAGCTTGGAGGTTGCTTGATCGTAAACTTCTATGCTTAGCGACTTATCCAGAAGCTCTCGAACTTCCGATGGTTCGCCGTGAATGAAAACAACACCAGACTCCCTGACGTTTCGATAAAACTCCTCGGCTTTTCGACCCACTGTTCGCATGTCAGTGTAGCAGATGTAAGCCTCTACCTCGTCTCCGTATTGATTCTTCAAGATATAGGCATGTTTCAGAGCGTCTAAACATCCAACTCTGCAGCAATACTCATTATTATGCTCTTCCCGTGAACCCACGCACAAAACGTAAACGGCACTCTTCGGCCTTTTCTTCTCGCTGATTGTTAGAATTTTTCCTCCGGTAGGCCCATTTGGGCTGCACAACCGTTCGTATTCCATTCCAGATATGACATTTCGATAGAAGCCGTACTTGTATTGTCCAGCTTTTCTCGCGTCGTACGGTTTGAAGCCTGTTGCAGCGATTATGGCGTCAACATCAACTTGTTCCAGTTCTGATTTCTCTTCATAAACGATGGCGCCTTCTGGGCAAGCATCTCTGCAAGCTTGGCATGAGCCGCCTTTAAAGTGTAGGCAGGTTTCCTTGTCGATCAGGTATTTGTTTGGAAATGGGTATGGATGTGACAGGTAGATGGCCTTCCTCGGTTCAAGGTTCATTTCGTATTCTCTAGAAACGTTGACTGGACAAACTTTTGCGCATTCACCGCAGAGGGTGCATTTCTCCTTATCCACGCATCTAGCTTTCTTCAATACGTTGACCTTGAAGTTGCCCTTAGACCCTGAGATGTCCTCTAGTTCTGAGTGCGAAAGAACCGTAATTCTCGGATGATCAATGACGTTTTGAATCATTGGTTTTACAAGTTCTTCGGCGTTTTCCAGTGTTGGAGAAACTCTGCCCAGCAGTGCTGCGTGACCACCTAGGCGAGGTTTCTGTTCAACGAGATGAACGTCAAGTCCAACTCTAGCTAAATCAAGGGAAGCTTGCAGTCCAGCGATTCCCGCCCCAATCACCAAAACCGAGCGTTTGCTTGCCATCTACCATCAACTTCCACGTAGCTGTATCGTCTTGAGATTCTAGAAAACGGTTTGGCGCTCTTATAAGTAATGCCTATAAAGCTTAATGTGAAGTGGTTAGGATATGAGCATAACAGACCTAGCGACAACGAAGACGCCGGATGCAAAACTTCGTCACAAAGTATTAAGAAAGATCGGTGAGCACAAGCCCCGTGATTGTTACCAATGCATACGATGTACGAGTGGTTGCCCATCCATGAAGATGATGGAACTGAAGCCCCATGAGGTCGTGAACTTGGTTAAGCTAGGATTTGTTGACGAAGTGGTCGAGTCTGGCATCATCTGGGCTTGTGCTCAGTGTTTGAAATGCAAAGAAAGATGTCCACAAGATGTGGCACCAGTGGATCTTCTTCTGGCCTTGAGAAACCTAGCTGTGGAGAAAGAGGCTAATGTCCCAGAGGCAGTGTTAAGAAACATCAGCATGATTCTTGAAATCGGTTTTATACTGAAGCCTCAAGGGACCGTGACACGTAGTCTGAAGAAATTCGATCGCGAGAAGCTTGGTCTACCGAAGATCCCTCAGCCAAGTGAGAAATTCAAATCTGCCATCTTTAAGGCTTTGGAAGAAGCTACATAGGAGTCCCGTGAAGTGAGGATACCAGTCTATTGGGGCTGCATTATCCCCAACACGCAGTATGCCTACGAAATGTCCGTCAGAGAAGTGTCCCCCAAGCTCGGAATCGAGCTAATTGAACTAGAAGATTTTTCCTGCTGTGGCCTTCCGATGAGGAGCGTGAACGCTTATGCATCTCTTTATCTGGCAATGAGAAATCTGGCTATCGCAGAGGATACTGGGATAAACGATCTGCTCGTACCTTGCACGGGATGTCACTTGTCTTTCTCCGAAGCCACTAACTTTCTGAAACAAGATGAAGGATTACGAAAAAAAATCCACTCACTGCTCGCTGAAGAGGGACTCAAATTCAGCGGCGCCATCAGATTCTGGCATCTTATCGATCTGTTGCACGATGTTCTAACGATGGAAACCGTACAAAGGTCTGTGAAGAAAAGACTTGATGGCTTGAGACTAGCCTCGCACTACGGTTGCCATATAATCCGACCGAGCATGCTCGGAAGAATCGACGATCCAGAGAACCCCAGAAAACTCGATGACTTGGTTGAGCTTTTGGGAGCGAAGAGCCTTCCTTATCCAGAGAAGCTTGACTGCTGCGGAGCCACGCTCTTGTGGTCTCGTCGAGATGGAGCCTTTACCTTCTCGGGACTGAAGTTGAAGGCGGTTCAAGATCGTGGTTTTGACGGACTTGTTGTTTCTTGTCCTGCGTGTCACATGATGTTTGACGCGAGGCAGAAAGTGTCTGGTGCCACAGTGGGTGCAAAACTGAACCTTCCAGTGCTTTATTACAGTCAACTGCTAGGAGTCGCTTTGGGAATCAACGAAGAGAAACTGGGACTACATCTCAATCGAAGCCCTATCGATGAGCTCTTAGAGAAGATACGTTAGTGACCATTTTCCCGGAAAAATCTTATATGCACACACGTACAAGAACACCTACCTCAACAGGTGAAAACGATGGTAGATTTTGGCTTCACAGAAGAGCAGGAACTATTTAGAAAAGCTGTGAAAGAATGGTGCGCGAAGAACCTACCCATGGAGAAAGTGAGGGAGATTGACACTAAGCAGTGGGTTCCGGACGAGATAGTTAAGGGAATGGCTGACCTAGGCTTGTGGCTCATGACGATCCCAGAAGAGCATGGTGGAATAGGAGCGGATTGGGTCACTGCTTGTATAGCCGCTGAAGAACTGGCCTACGCCGACATTACAATAGCAATTCCTGTGCATTTTTTGGTTGAAAGTAGCTGGGGCTTTGTGATGGATAGATACTGCACGGAAAGGGTCAGAGAAGAAGCGATACGTCCTGCAATAAAGGGCGAAGCATTCACCGGCATAGCGACGACCGAGTCTGGAGGAGGGTCCGATGTTGCTGCCTTTAAGACAACTGCGAAAAAGCAAGGAAACGAGTGGATAGTTAACGGAGAGAAGATGTACATTAGTGGTACGGAAGAATCTCTGAAGCTTGGTGGCGGCTTCTGGATAACTGCAAGAACATCACCACCACCGCCAGGAGCTCCTCACAAGGGCATGACATCCTTCTACCTCCCAATAAAGGCTCCAGGAGTTGAAGTGACCAAGCGATTTGATGACATGGGCAGAATGGGCATATCCACCGGCGGCTTTTCCATGAGAGACGTTAGATTGCCAAACGACTATCTCATGGGAGAGGAAGGAAAAGGCTTCTACATGACCATGGAAGGCTTTGACCTTGCTAGACTCTTAATCGGAGCCACTTCTGTGGGATGTGCTCGACGGACGCTTGAGATCGGGATGGAATACATCAAGGAGCGGAAAGCTTTCGGACGCCCCATCGGTAAATTCGAGGGAATCCAGTTTGAACTAGCAGACAACTGGGCAAAGCTGGAAGCCTTACGATCGCTAGTCTACAGAACAGCTTGGATGACTGAGGAAAGATACAAAAGAAAGCGTTTCACACCACTTGAAGTTGTCAAGTACATATCAGCGGTCAAGTTGCTAGGCCCACATCTCGCATTTGACATAATCAGAGACGCACTGTTGTGGTTAGGAGCTTGGGGATACACCAAAGAATGCCCCCTCGAAATGGCATTAAGAGGAATAATGTCCTACTGCATCGGAGCAGAAGGAGCCAAGAACATTCAAAGGCTAGTTATCGCTAGGGAGTTGCTTGGAAAGGAGTTCATTCCATACAAGTGACTTCTCTTCTTTCGTAAATGAAATGAGAGTAGACAAATTCAGCTGGCTTTCAACAGCTTCTTCAGTGCAGCGGACACTGCTGGAATTATTTCGTAGAGGTCCCCTTCAATTATGTAGTCTGCAATCTCGAATATGGGTGCTTCCGGGTCTTTGTTTATGGCAACTATGATTTGAGATTCTCGTATTCCGGCCACATGTTGAATTACGCCTGAAATGCCACAGCCGATGTATAATGCGGGCTTGATCTTGTGTCCTGAAAGCCCCACCCAATCCGTAAACCACCTCCGATCCTCACAAAGCGGTCTCGTGTACGCAACTTGCCCACCTAGCACTTTGGCTAGTTCATTAAGGATTTGGAAGTCCTCTTTCTTTTCGACCCCACGTCCACCAGCGACAACTGTTTCGGCTTCTTCTATCTTGACCGCTGGAGCTTCAATTTCCTTAACTTCAACAATTTCAGTTTTTGGTTGCTCAAACTCGACATCTACCTTGATGACTTCTCCCTGTCTTTCTTCATACCGCAGCTTTTCAAACACTCGCGAAGGAACGGTCACAATTTGTGGTTTGACCTTACAGACTTGGGTTGCGACAGCATTTCCTCCGTACACGACTCGGCCCATCTGAAGCCTCTCACCTTCATCTATACTCAAATGGGTACAGTCTGGAACGCACCCAGTTTCAAGTCTCGCTGCAACCCTCGACGCTATCTCTTTACCACGTTTCGTTGAGCCAATGAGAAGGATTTCAGGCTCGTACTTTTCGGCTAGTTTAGCTAGAGCGCTAGCTAGCGACTCCGCCTGCAAGCCTTTGAACAAAGGATTGTCAGCCAAGTAGACTTTATTCGCTCCGTATCCTAGGAGTTCGTTTGGTTGATTTCCCGAATTGTGTCCCAGAAGAATTGCAGCAAGCCCTGTTTGTAGTTCGTTGGCTAGCTCTCTTCCTTTTCCAAGTAACTCTAACATCAGGTCGTTGTTTTCTGAGAATGCCCAGACGCCTTTATGTTCACCCATTTTGTTTCACCTTCCCACTACTCCCTCTTTGATCAGGGCCATCGCCAACTTCTCAGCCACTTCAGCAGCAGTTTCACCCCTTATCACGCTTTTCTTTCGCTCCATCTTTGGCGCCAGAACCTCTATCACCTGGATTGCAGAAGCCGTCTTGCCAACTCTTTCTTTTGATATGCCAAGGTTTTCGGTATTCCATCTGATGATTTCCTTCTTCGATGCTTTCATGATGGCCATGAGAGATGGAATCCTAGGTTCGTTTGCTTCGCCAGTTACGGTTATCAGCACTGGAGTCTTTGCCTTTACAGTTTCGTAGCAGTCCTCCAAACTTCTCTCAGCAATCACAACGTCGCCATCCAAGCTAAGCTTTCTCACGTATGTTATTAGTGGAATGTTTAGTCTCTCAGCTAGGCGTGGCCCAACCTGAGCAGAATAGCTGTCAACAGAAGCTTCTCCGCACAAGATCAGATCGAACTCCCCCACCTTCTTCACCACTTCAGCCAAGACGCAAGATATCACCAACGTATCCGAATCCCCAAAAGCCGGATCAGTGACAAGGTATGCTTTGTCAGCGCCCATAGCCAGAGTCTCTCTTGAAGTCATTTTGGCGTCTTCTGAACTCACAGTCACCACGGAGACTTCTGCTCCGATTTTCTCTTTTAGTCGCAAAGCCTCCTCTAGTGCGTTTTTGTCAAAGTCACTTATCTTGTGCGGTACACCCGTTGTGATTATACGTCTTGTTGCCGCGTCAGCCTTTAGCTCCGTTACGTCAAGAGCTTGTTTAACACAAACAATTATTCTAGACATTTTTCGGCCTTCTGAAGGTTTCCCAATAATTGGATTACTATGCTTACAAGTAGAAACAATTAAAGGTTTTTTTGCCGCCGGGAAGCACGTGCACCTGCTTTACATGTCTCGTTTATCATAGCGTTCTTCTATACAAGTGGATATTATTTGCCGATTCTTATTGGAGATTCATAACGCTTTTCTGAAATGGCAAAACTCACTGTTCTTAGTCCAATAGAAGGTAGGTTGAAGCGTTGAAATTCAAGAGTTTCCTCGGAGTATTGCTTGTTGCTGGCTTGCTAACAACGGCTGTAATGGTTCCCGTCCCGGCAGATGAGCTGCTGAAGACCGATTTTCAAAAGGAGAGCTTCTCCAAGACCGTTGACTATTTCGACTATGCAAGAGCGTGGGCGTTGCTTCATGGATTGCCCAAACCTCACAATCGTTGGCATGCCAATGTTCACATGACCTATGTCAACAAAATGGGCTTGAAGATGTTGTATGCAGGGTTGGCCAACATAAGTTTGTCTGACCAAGCATTTCTCACCATTCCGATGCAAACCCTCCTGTTTCATTACAAGACTCAGAACAACAACCAAGACGCGCTGGTCGCCTCATCCTTTGTCATGTTAATGGGATTCAACGACACGGCACGATCGATCCATTCGAATTCCCCAGATAGAAACGACACTCTTTGGGCGTCCTTCAGCTTTGGAGTCAACCTTCGACAGCTGTTTCCGAACGCGACGTTTCCCGCGTTCAACAGCAGATCCGAGATTTTCCCGTTGACGCCTTCTGAAGATGGCCTCACTTGGAAGTGGGGTATGAAGTACACCAACTTGACGGCTCTTTGGATAACAACACACATTTCAGGCGAAAACGCGACCGAAACCAGTAAACCGTGGGGACTCGCCAGCTACGACGAATTAACCTTCAACTACACCCTGTCAATCGATCCAGACGAACAGAAAGCAACCATCACCCAAGACCACGCAATAGGCCGAATCCGTGACCTTTGGACCTTCTGGGGCTGGTTCTTGGTCTGGCCCCTATACAATCACTACAACAGCACTGGCTGTTACCGATACGCCAACAAAGTGTCCGACGAAACCGTTCACGAGTACCTTCACAAGCATGATGTCAAGATGAGCATTGTCGATTTTCAGACGTCAATCATGTTAGACCGCGAGACCTACAGCCTAGCGGCAAATGGACAGAACGTGACAGACACCGACGTCTTTGTAAGTGATTCATCCATCTCAACATACTCCGAGGACGGGGAAAAGATCTTCGACACATCCTTTGGCGTCAAACCGACCTACAACCTCTTCAACTACACCGAAGACAATACCGAAAGAACGTCAGACCCTTTCGACGCTACTACCAGAACCGCTGAGATTGAGGGTTACGCGCGAAACCGTGAACTCTTCCGATTCCACCGAGACTTCGCGAGATACTTGCCCCTTGTCCTCATACATATGCATCCCCAACTTTACCAACGAGCAAGAGAGACCATAACGAACATGACCCGCGCCGACTACCTCTTCCTCATCTCCTACCCAAAATACAGCGGCTACCGAATAGAACATGACCCAACCTTCACAGTGTACTTTGCGACACCATCTTTGCCGTCCTACCCAAATGTGGGACCTGTGCTAATCCTCATTGCAGGCGCTTGCCTAGTTGCGTTAGTTGTCATAGTAATGCGGCGAAGGAAGCCCCGGCAGCAATTGCCAGAGTCCTCCGAAAGCTAGATGTAACCATTAGCAAGCTAACGCATCCTTCCTTTTCTTTTTGGTTCTGCAAGATCTCTGCCGTTTTTCAGAAGGAACGCGTGCGCGTAAAGCTTATATTCCAATGCCTTTTCTACTCTTCCGCAATATAAGGAGGATTGTTTGAGATTGTCTACACAACTTGCTGGAACCCCTGTTCTAATACTGCGTGAAGGTGCCAGTCGTTCCCGAGGAAGAGATGCCCAACATGCCAACGTCATGGCGGCGAGAATAGTCGCAGAGTCAGTCAAAAGCGCTCTCGGTCCAAAAGGCATGGACAAGATGCTAGTCGACAGTTTCGGCGATGTAACCATCACGAGCGATGGCCGCACGGTCCTTGATGAAATGGACATACAACATCCCGCTGCGAAGATGATGGTTGAAGTTGCCAAGACACAAGACGATGAAGTCGGCGACGGAACCACAACCGCGGTCATAATCGCGGGAGAACTATTAGGGAACGCGGAAGACCTCATCGACAAGAACGTACACCCAACCATCATCATAGATGGCTACAGAAAGGCAGCTGACAGAGCCCTCGAACTACTGGAAAAGATTGCTGTCCCCGTAAAGCCGAAGGACAGAAAGTTCATAGAGATGGTTGCTACAACGTCGATGGCGAGCAAACTGGTGGCTGAAAACAAGGAATACCTCGCGAAGATCGCCACCTCCGGAATTCTCCAAGTTTCTGAGAAAACGGAAACCGGATTCAAAGTTGACATCGACGATATCAAGGTGGAGAAGAAGGCTGGCGAATCGCTGACCGACACAAAACTCATCAACGGCATCCTTGTTGACAAGGAAGTCGTTCATCCAGGTATGCCAAGACGCGTGGAAAAGGCCCAAATAGTCTTGCTGGACACCGCGCTGGAAATCGAAAAAACCGAGTTTGACGCAAAAATCAACATCGAAAGTCCAGAGCAGATGGACGCTTTTCTAAAACAAGAAGAGAACATGCTCAAAGGGATGGTTGACAAGATTCTTGCCAAAGGAGTAAACGTCGTCATCTGCCAAAAAGGGATTGACGACCTAGCTCAGCATTTCCTCGCTCGAAAGGATATTCTGGCAGTACGCCGAGTCAAAAAATCCGACATGGAAAAACTCGCGAAAGCAACTGGTGGAAAGATCATCACCAACTTGGACGACATGACCAAAAGAGATCTCGGCTTCGCCGAACTAGTGGAAGAGAGGAAGATCGCCGATGACAAGATGACATTCATCGAAGGATGCAAGAACCCCCGTGCAGTCACGATTCTCATACGCGGCGGAACTGAAAGAATCGTCGATGAGGCGGAACGTTCACTGCACGACGCCTTATGTGTTGCACGTGATGTCATCGAAGAGCCAAAGTTAGTCGCGGGTGGAGGCGCACCTGAGTTGGAAGTCGCAAGAGCACTTAGAGAATACGCAGACAGCTTGCCAGGAAGAGAACAGCTTGCCATAACGCGCTTCGCTGACGCCTTTGAAGCAGTACCCACAACTCTAGCCGAGAATGCGGGACTTGACCCAATCGACATCATATCGGAACTTCGAGCGCGTCACGAAAAGGGTGAGGTTTGGGCTGGAATAGAAGTGCATGACGGCAAAGTAAAGGACATGAGAAAAGTGGGTGTCTACGAACCCCTCGCCGTCAAAAAACAGATCATCAAATCCGCCACCGAAGCCGCATCTATGATACTGAAAATCGACGATGTCATTGCGTCTGGCAAAATGAAGGCCCCACCAACGCCACCAGGAGGTCCTCCAGGAGGACCTGGAATGGGGCCTATGGGTGCCGGAGCGTACTAGCAAGACGCTAAGAAAAGAGAAAGTCACAGTCGGTCCTCCAAAGCTCACTCGCTTTGAGAAGGCTCGGATAGTGGGCGCTAGAGCGCTGCAGATATCCATGGGCGCACCAATACTGGTCAAGCCGACAGAAAGCCTTACGAGCCCAATCGACATAGCACTGAAAGAACTGGATAGTGGGATCCTTCCTATAACCATTCGCAGAACCTTGCCAGACGAAACCTTCCAAGATATCCCTCTCAAATGGCTAGTCGAGGAGTAGCACCCTCTTTTCCTTCTTTTTCATCAAGGCTCTTCTCAGCGAAGCGACTGTTAGATTGAATACTGTACAATACAGTCTACGTCTCACACAGAGCAAACAGACCATTGTCGGTTTCGATTATGAAAAAATTGAAGTGCTGTCCAAAGTGTGGTTCCACCAAGATGCAATGGGCTGGCGGATTGCCTCAGCTATGGTCGATTTGGGAGTGCAGAAAGTGTGGCTATAGAGGGGCCCTCGTAGTAGAAGATGCGCAGCCCGCAGAGACCCTTGGACAAAGACACCGCTCGAAGATTGGAAAAGAGAACACAAAAACTTAGACCCTATTCTAAGAAGCTTCACGATTTTTCCAGGGTTTCTTTGGCTTCGCTCAAGGTCTTGTTGATCCTCTTCCAATGAGAACCTTGCCAATAGACTTGTTCACAACCAGAACACACCCAGAACGTCTCATAATAAGACGCCGTCGCCTCAGGAATCTTGTCCATTACTTCTTCTTTCGAAATGGGCTTAATCCTTGAATTGCACTTGGGACAACGCGAGACATTGCTGTCGAATTCCAAACTGATATCAAACCGTCTTGCCAGACCTGCAAGTTTCTCAGCTCCCTTTGCGCCTTCGACCAAGAAGGCGGCTAATCCCTGTGTCATAGCTTGTTGATAGAGCTGCAAGTCACGGGTGAGTATGACTCTTCTTTCTGTTTTCGCGATTCTGAGCAAATCCTCGTCTTCTGAAGAACTGGAGTATCTAACGTCCTGTCCCAAAATACGGAGCCACCGAGTAAGCCTACCCAACATACCGTCAGCCAAGAACTTCAAATCATCCACCGAACGCTCGTAATAGGCTGTCTGGACATATGGTATAACGTCACTTCATGAGCCCATAGAAAGATTTCGCTTATGTTTGAGAGACGCGGGTTTCACTTCAGCTCATCAAGTTTGGCAAACGGTAGTCTATCGCCGAATGACCTGACCGGTCCCAGGTTCTGCGACGATTTCGCCGTCATCCATAACCAATCTTCCGCTCACGAAAGTCTTTACTGGTCTTCCTGTGACCGTCCATCCGTCAAATGGGGAATACTTTGCTCTTGAATAGAAATTTGAAGCATCGATTTCATATTGTTGATCCAGATCCACGACTGCAAGATCCGCGTAGTATCCTCTTTCTATTCTTCCTCTGTTCGGCAGATTAAAAACCTCCGCAGGTTTCTCAGAAGTCACCCGGACCAAGTCAGATATCGATAAACGCCCTCGATTCACCTGGCTGAGCAACAAGGGAAGCAGGGTCTCGAGTCCCGGTATTCCCGATCTAGCCTGCCAAATTGACCTCACTTCTTTCTCCTCAATTGTGTGCGGAGCATGATCCGTAGCTATCAAGTCGACTGACCCGTGTTCAAGGCCCTTCCACAGAGCCTCCACATCTCTCTTCGTTCTCAACGGAGGATCAGTGAGCGCCAATGCCCCTTGATGTTGCAGATCTTCAGATGACAACAGAAGGTTGTGCGGAGTAACTTCACAAGTAATTGGAAGCCCCTGGGTTTTCGCTTTCAAAATGGCCTTTAGTGCAGCGGCTGAACTGACATGACAGAAGTGAATACGCACACCAGATTTCTCGACAAGTTCAATAGCACGCCTTGTTGCCCGCTGCTCGGCCTCAATTGAATGGACTTCTTGAAAGGCACCTATCCCTTCGCGTCCAGCGCGTTTCAGCTCTCTCCTACTCTTCTCAAGCATCGTTACATCTTCAGCGTGCACAGCAATCGGGACTTCAAGCTGTTCAGCCTCGTTAAACCCCTGTAACAGCATCTCATCATCGTGTATGTCTAGCCCGCCTATCCTCTGCGGCATGTATAGCTTGAACCCTATAGCACCCTCTTCAACTATCGACTGCATTTCTCGCAGACGCTTTGGGAATGCTGAGAAGAATGCCACATTCACAACCACCCTTGTTTCAGCCATTCCCATGCGCTTGATGAGGGCTTCTGCGCTCATGGTCACAGGCTTGTTGTTGGGCATATCAAGACCCAGAGTTACGCCGCCGGCGGCGGCAGCGGTAGTTCCGCTGTAGAAATCTTCTTTGTAGGCTAGCTGCTGATCTCGCAGGTGGACATGTGCATCTATCAGCCCTGGAAGAACAAGTCTTCCATTGATGTCGATTCTCTTCGAAGCCATTGGAAGGTTTGGTTCCTTGGCTACTTTGAATATGCGTCCATCGTCTATGGCTACACCGCCTTCCAGGATTTCTCCGGCAGTGTAGATTTTGGCGTTCCATAGAGTGAGATCTACTAGCAAGGGCTTATCTCCGATATCAGAGTATTCACAGTTATCGGTCTTGTTAAATCTCTTTTCCTGTCGTGCAATGTTGCCGCGATCGTCTCTGCCGCTCCGATTGAGATGGCATGGAGATCACTTACAGCTAGTCTTGAGTAGACCCACCCGTGCTGTTGACGAAAAGCACTGGATGCTAATTTTAAACTTAAAAACGCCAAGCGTTTAGTGTACTTCACAAAGGGATTTGGAGGGTTGTAATGAAAGCTGTTCCCAGAAGTGAAGTGGTATACAGTTATAGTCCTCGTCACAGCCCTGCTGAATATGCTATGCTGGGAGAACTCGTTTTGCTTCAAACAGAAGATGCATTAGGAGGGCAAATCGAAAGTGAAAAGGATTCATTGGATGAGCTTGATTGGTCCAAGGTTGACGGAGCAACGGGCCCGATCTTTGTAGAGACCGCAGAACCAGGAGATACGCTCGTCGCGAAAATACTAGATGTAAAAGTCGAGGAGACGGGAGTGATAGTTACGGTGCCGAGATACGGAATTTTAGGAGAGAGAAGGTTCGGTTCTTCTACCAAGATAGTCAGTGTAAAAGAGGGATACATCAATTTTGAGGACCTTCGTGTCAAAGCGAATCCCATGATAGGCACGATTGGTGTAGCCCCGGAGTCTGACGAAATACCGTCAGGCTCCCTAGGCAGACATGGCGGAAACATGGATGTCAAGGAATTGACCGCAGGAACAACGCTTTACTTGCCCGTATTCACTAGGGGAGCTCTATTTGCGGCTGGCGACCTGCACGCCGTTCAAGCAGATGGAGAGCTCTGTGTTTCCTCTGTTGAGGTGGCTGGAGAAATCCTCTTGAGATTCAACCTCATCAAGGAAAAGCACCCAGAATGGCCTATCCTTGAAACACATGGTTGGTATGCCCTTCTATCGAGTGGTGACACCCTCGATGAAGCTGTTACTCTTGCAGCTGACGCTGCTGTCAAGGCTCTTATGCGAGAATACGGCTGGCCCTTCGAGAAGGCATACATGTTTGGAAGTCTCGCCGTCGATCTGAAGATAAATCAAGTGGTAGATCTAAAGAAAGGAGCCCGAGCAGTGATGTCTAAGGAGCATATATCCTTAAACAGCCTGCTGATTTGAGACTGCTGCTTACAAACCAGATAGGAGACAAAACTCCAAAACTGCTTCTTCGACTTCTGGCGGATGCAGACAGACTCTTCGAAGGAGCCAGTCTGCTCGTGTTAGTCACCGAGTTCTTCTCGGCATTCTTCGCACAGAAAGTTGCCCTCAATGTCCGTTAGGGCGTCAGACCATTGTCCACAACGATCACAATATCCAGTCAGAGGAGGAGACGCTGATACTTCTTCTGTTGCGATTGCTCCTTCAATGCGTGCCTTTTCTTGTATGATCTCCAGAAGTTCTGGCGTGACATTCAGGATGTCTTTGCTGGAGATCAAACCAACAAGGTTTCCCTTATACATGACGCCCAGCCTTCTAACATTCAGTCGACTCATGCGTCTAGCTACGTCACCCAGTTTTTCATCAGGATCTACCGTAATGAGTGGAGACGTCATCACTTCCTTTGCGGTTAGACTGGACGGCTGGATGTTTTTCGCTAGGACTCGCATTACAAGGTCTCTCTCAGTTATGATACCTAGAGGCTTTTCTCGCGTTCCAGTGACGACGATGCAACCCACATTATGCTTTTCCATGAGTTGAGCCGTGTGACCGATAGATGTATTCTCATCAACCGTAATGACAGGACTTGTCATAACGTCCTTGACCACCATACGAGCGCGTAGATCTATCTCTGCCATGACTGGTGCCTCAATACGAGAAAGGTCGAAACGCTTATTAAACTGTCGTCGCCCGCTCTGGACGCAAAGAGTGATCGAAGCCTTCCCGCTCCAACCGTAGTCTAGTGCAGAGGATTCTGTCGGTTTACTCTCGTACGCTTCCGAACAAAGAGCCAAAAAGAAGATTATAAATAGAAGGCTGAACTCTAAGGCATCTCCGCTGTGGATGCACCTACACGCATGGAGCTAAACAGGCATGCCATGGAGATCCTCTGAAGAGATTTTTGCTGTAAGAGAGTGGAAGAATCCTGATGCAAGGTGAAGAGTTGGCCGCTATTAAGAAGCTGAATTTCAATGTTTGCATGCAGTGCGGTGAGTGTACGGGCTCTTGCCCGGTATTCTCAAAATCTAAGCTAAACCCTAGAAGGCTTATGCTTGAGACTGCCTACCTGGTCAACCCTTTAACGATGTCCCCTAAATTGAACATCTATGAGAAAAATGAAGTCTGGGACTGTACCACCTGTTCTACATGTTCATCTCGCTGCCCAAGGGACGTCAAGCCCATGGACGTTCTGATCGGCCTGCGCAGTCTCCTAATCGAGGAAGGACAGGTCCCATCCACACTGGGCGAGGCCTTAGAGGGCGTCTTCAAGTATGGAAATCCGTGGGGGCTGAGCCGTGGCAAGAGAGCTGATTGGGCTCAAGATTTGACGGTGACGCGCACCTCAGAAGACGAAAAGACAGATTTGTTGTACTTTGTTGGTTGCGCGGCTTCCTATGATTCTCGCGCCCAAGAAGTGGCCAGAGCATTGGCAAGAAGTCTGACCGCATTGGAAGTCGATTTTTCGATACTTGGTAAGAAGGAGACCTGCTGCGGGAATGAAGTGTGCTCCCTCGGCGAACAGGGACTCTTTGAAGAGTTGGTCGATAAGAATCTAAATCTCTTCGACCGATATGGCGTAGATAAAATCATCACTACGTCCCCTCACTGTTTTCACGCCTTCAAGAATAGATATGGGAAGAATCTTGCAGTCCAACACTACACGCAGTATCTTGCAGATCGAATCGACGAAGGAAAAGTGGAATTCCTAGGAAAATTCGAAAAGGTGGTCACCTACCAAGATCCGTGCTTCTTAGGCAAACACAACAACATTTACGATGAACCCAGAAAGATACTTGATAGCATTCCGGGTATGAAATTCGTAGAACTAGACATGTCAAGGAAGCGAAGTATTTGTTGTGAAGGGGGAGGCGGTCGAATGTGGCATGACATCCCCGGGGAACGCTTGGCAGAGGCTCGCATCAAAGAAGCCCTCGATGTCGGAGCTGAAATATTAGCCGTAGCATGTCCCTTCTGCCTCTTGACCTTCGATGACGCCGTCAAGACCACTGGGACAGAAGATGCAATTCAGATAATGGACATCATGGAAATCCTTGCCAAAGTCCTGTAACGGCTCTAGACTAGACACTTGAAAGAATCGACATACGAGCAATTATAAAGTTAAATATGGAGAACTCCATTTTTCTGAAGTCTGCAAACCTGCATGATGGGATAGGAAGGAGAGCGAATGGACATAATCGTTTGTGTCAAGCATGTTCCGGAGACGGCGGAAGTAGAAATCACTGTAGACAAAAGCGAAAGAGGCATAGAGACCGAAGACTTGGTGTTCGACATCAACGAGTGGGACGACTACGCTCTTGAGGAAGCTGTTTTGCTGAAGGAAAAACTCGGAGGCTCAGTCACCGCTGTGACGGTTGGTTCAGAAGATGCCGACAGCACGTTGAGAAAATGTCTGGCCAGAG
Source organism: uncultured Candidatus Bathyarchaeia archaeon (assembly GCA_964347825.1). GTDB lineage: Archaea > Thermoproteota > Bathyarchaeia > Bathyarchaeales > Bathyarchaeaceae > CAYFZQ01. The sequence goes on from CAYFZQ010000009.1 coordinate 24,240, forward strand.
GAGCAGACAAAGCGATAAGAGTGACAGATGAGGCGTGCAGATCTTCTGATGGGTATGCCATCGCCAAGATTCTGCACTGCGTAATCAAAGATTTGCCGTTCGCCTTGGTTCTAACCGGCGCTTTGGCGGGAGATGACGGATATGCCCAAGTTGGCGTCGCACTCGCAGAGATGCTTGGAATCCCGCATGCTACCATGGTGAAAAAGCTCGAGCCTACAGAGGCCCTTGTACGGGTTAATCGAGAGCTTGAAGGCGGTTTGGAGGAGGTCTTGGAAGTGAAGCTGCCTGCGCTGTTCACCATCCAAACCGGAATCAACGAGCCCAGATACGTTTCAATCATGGGCATCCGGAAGGCTAGGAAAAAAGAGATAACGGTGCTGAATCTGAAGGACCTCCAAATGGAAGAGGATGAAGTTGGAGAATCCGGATCTTGGGTGAAGGTGGAGAGAATGTTCATACCGCCCGTGGAAAAGGAGGCGGAGATGTTCGAGGGCACCCCAGACGAAATTGCATCAAGAATTGTTGAGATACTGAGATCCAGAGGGTTGGTCTAAATGACAGATCTTTTTGTCCTGGTTGAGCACAGGCAAAACGAAATTAGAGATATCACATTTGAAATGCTGACCAAAGGTAGAGAGTTGGCGGAAAGGACAGGCACAGACTTGACCGCTGTCCTGTTGGGCCACAAAATCAAAGACTACGCCGAAAAGCTTACGGACTACGCCAAGAAAGTTCTAATTGTCAAGGACACCAAGCTGGAGAACTTCAACTCCATAGCATATCAAAGAGTCCTAGCCCAGCTCATCTCTCAGCACAAGCCTTTGCTCGTAATGATTGGTCACACCGGCTTTGGAGTCGATCTGGCCCCAAGCCTGGCAACTCATCTGAACCTGCCCCTCGCCACAGACTGTATAGACGTAGATTTCGAAGGAAAGAAACTCGCTGTCGTTCGCCAAGTGTATGGCGGTAAAGTCAACGTCAAAGCATGGCTTCGTGACTCCAACAGTTACATAGTGACAATCCGTCCCGCTACATTCGAAGCAAAGGAAATTCAACCTCTCGGCGGAGAAATCGCCGAGATCGAATCCCCTCTGGCCGAAGACATCGAGAGCAAAAGATTTGTCGAGTATGTTCAGCCACCCGCTGGAGAGGTTGACATAACATCTGCTGATGTCATAGTCGGTGTAGGTCGAGGAATAAAAGACGAAGAAAACATGCAGATGGTGGAGGAACTGGCGAGTACACTCGGAGGAGTGCTTGGATGTTCACGTCCGATCGTGGATAAAGAGTGGCTTCCCAAGGATCGGCAAGTAGGCACGTCGGGAAAAACAGTGAAGCCGAAACTCTACATTGCAGTCGGTGTCAGCGGCGCTTTCCAACACGTTACTGGCATGAAAAACTCCGACCTCATCATAGCAATAAACAAAGATCCAAGGGCACCGATCTTTCGGGTGGCAGACTACGGCGTCGTCGATGACTTGTTTAAGGTCCTACCTACGCTGAAAGCCAAGATAGAAGAAGAAAAGAAAGCGTAACAAAAAGAATAGGATGCGAAAAAAGATGAATTTCGAGCTAAACGAAGAGCAAGAGGACATCAGAAGAGCAGCTAGGGAGTTCTGCGAAAAGGAACTAACCCCCGAGTTGGCATTGGAGTTCGACCAGAAAGAGGAGTTTCCAATCGACCTCTACAAAAAAGCAGCCAAACTTGGATTCACTGGTATGAGGTTCCCAGAAGAATATGGCGGCCAGGGATACGGCCTCCTGGAGGACTGCCTCGTCGTTGAAGAGATGTGCCGAGTTGATCCTGGGCTAGGTGTTGCCATAATGTCAGGCACCTTCGCGCTTCCTGATCTAGTCCTGGCACATGGAACAGAGGAACAGAAGAAGACGTATATTCCACCACTATGCAGTGGCGAAGAAGTCTCAGCAGGGGCATTCACCGAACCAGAACATGGAAGCGATCTCTCGCGGATGGATACAACGGCTGTCAAGCGTGGAGATATGTGGATCCTCAATGGTGACAAACAATTCATAACAAATGCTCCAGTAGCACATTCCTTTTGTGTCTTGTGCCAAACAGCCCCAGAAGCCAAACCCTCTCACAGGGGTGAAAGCCTTTTCCTAGTAGATCAAGGCACATCTGGACTCGACATCACCAAACTGAAGGATAAAATGGGCATCAGACCAGCAGTCACCGGCACTGTCTCGCTCAGTGACATCAAGGTCACCGAAGACAAACTTGTAGGAGAACTTAACAAGGGTTTCTACTATGTGCTAGAGTTCTTCGACAAGAGCAGGATACCAATCGCCGCCCAAGCAGTTGGCATGGCCCAAGGAGCTTTCGAACGGGCGTTTGCCTATGCCAAAGAGAGAAAACAGTTCGGATCTCCGATTATACAGTTCCAAGGCATATCTTTTAAGCTAGCTGACATGGCCACACAAATCGAAACAGCACGGCTCCTCACGTATAAAGCAGCATGGATGTATGACCAAGGAAGAATGGACCCTATGCTCACCGCTATGGCCAAGGCATATTCGAGCAGAGTGGCGGTGGAGGTCACTGACGAGGCCATCCAGATTCTCGGAGGATACGGGTATTTGGCAGATTATCATGTAGAACGCTTCCATCGCTGCGCAAAGATAACAGAAATATACGAAGGAACCACTGAAATCCAGAAACTGACAATCATGAGATATCTCCAAAGAAGAATGTAAAAACCAGAACAGACGAATTGAAGCGCTAAAATTTAAGTCTGATCACTGAACTATAGAATGAGGCAACGACATGGGATTTCTTGACAGATTGCGAGGAAAAAAAGCGGAAGAGAAACCGAAAGAAGAACAGCCTGCCAAAGAAACTAAAGCGACAACAACAGGGCTGGAAAGCATTTGTAGCGACGATAGAGAGGCCTATGAAGCCTTGCGCAGAACGATGCTTCTGGATCCAAGGAAAGCTGGAGTGACTATCGAAGAAGCTGAAGAAAGGGCGAAGGACTTCGAGAAAGAAGGCGATGCTTTGAAAGCGAGAATTTGGTATGAACAAGCAGGCGGATTAGCGATCTATGAGGGAGATGCAAGAAAGGTCGAAAAGTACTTCGGCAAAGCCGCAAAACTCTCACCCAACACATCTTACTCTATCGTAGAGATCCCAGAAAGGGCCGTGGCCAAAGCTCAAGCGTATTACAAAGAGTTTCTTAAAGAGTAGGAGCAAAACAGCTAGCCCACTAGTTGTTTACTCTATTCATTTCGAACTCACTTCTGAGCTATCAAGCGGTATCTAACATTTTCTTGAGTTCTTTGGCTTCTTTCTTAAGCACGCCAACCTCGCCTTCCAGAGTGCCGATTTTCTCCTCAGCCGCCTCTTTTAGTGCGTCTATCTCTTTCAAGAGATCTGCTTTCTCTTTCTCTAACGTCTCGATCTTCTTCCTCAAGTTCTTTAAGGTATCCATAAGCCCTTCCTCTATTCCTTTGATTCTCTTTGCCATGTTTCCAATTGTGATCTTCTCTTTTCCAAGAGCTACCCTGAACTTCTTCTCACATTCAGGGCACTCGTACAGCCCTATCGTAAGCTTCAATCGGTCACCGTCTTTGCTCGGCCGTCCAGTCATCGACCAGCTCTTGACTAGATTGAAGACTTCTGTGCCACATTTGGGACACTTCGCCAACGTCAGGCCTCTACAGTAATTTGCCAGCTTGTTCTAAAATGTATTTTCACATCCGTATAGGCGGTTCCTGCAAACCTTACTCTGGCAGAGTTAGTTCTTCGTTTCGATCCTCTGAAGTTGCTCTCTGATCGTATTCTCAAGCGTGGCTTTGTACTCGTCAGGAGAAGCCCAAACCAACTGGTCATTTACAACCGTCCCCGGATTGGGGCCATAAACCTCAACTAGTTCTGGCTTCTCCCACATGTCAAAGATTTCAAACTTGACTTTCTTCCCAAATCTTCTCGCTACACATTGTACGTCTATAAAGTCTGGAGATCCATAAGGGCAAGGGGTGCTTCTGAAAACCTTGACTGATAAGGGCAACCGTTCTTGGGCAGGAAGGCTCACTGTAATCTCTTTGGGTTCCCTCTTCTTGGGTTTGATGTCAAATGTCATCAAAACGGGAATTCTTTCGGATTCTGTGTCTGAGTATATCCATCTCATTTCGGCTTGAAACCCGACTTTGTAGAATGGCTCCGCGCCTTTCCACTCGCTTTCCTCATAGGCGATCAGCTTTATGGATTCTGCCGGTTCACCTTCGAACCAAGGGTGTCCTTGGGAGAACTCCTCAACAGTCGAGTTGACGAGGGCAGACCCGATTCCTCGGCTTTGTTCATCTTGGAGAACGTAATAGCAGTCGACGTAGACGCAAAGGTCCTTATCAGGGGATACTATCGGAGCGATCTTTCCTGGTACGAATTCCAGGAAGCCCACTGGTTCGGCATTCTTGTAGGCGATTCTGCCAGCCTCACCATATTTCTTGATCATCCCTCTGAGCCATGCGTGTTTGTATTCGATTCCTTTGGCGAATTGAGGAGGCGGATCGTTGAAGATGCGTTTTCCAACACAGCAGATTAGTTCATCATGGATATTGTCCATGCGAAGAGGCTGGATTTCTGTTTTCGCCATAGCGAAAAACCTCGAGGAGATCGTTTAGGGCATAACGAAACGCGTCAAATATGGGGGTCCCTAAAGAGAGACAACGAAGAGAAGCCGCTCAACCAGCTCCTTGTACCGGTTTCTAATAGTAACCTCCGTCACTTGGGCGATTTCCGCAATTTCCCTCTGCGTCTTCCGCTCGCCTGTCAAGACAGACGCTATATAGCTGGCTGCGGCGGCTATGCCTGTAGGCCCTCTACCAGATGTAAGTCTGAGTTTTCTTGCAGTTCCAAGAATTTTATGGGCAATCTCTTCCACTTTTCCTTGCATGGTGAGCTGGTTCGAAAATTTGGTTATGTATTGACTCGGTCTCAAGGGCGGGATGAAGTAATCAAGCTCTTTGACTAGAAACCTGTAGCTACGCCCGACCTCTTTTTTGCTGATATTGGAGGATTGAGCAACCTCCTCAAGGGTTCGTGCAAGGCCACATTGCCTGCAGGCCACGTATATAGCGGCGGCAGTCACGCCTTGAATGGACCTTCCACGGATGAGACGCTCCTTGACGGCTTTCCGATATATGACCGAGGCAGTCTCGAGGATATTCTTGGGAAGATTGAGAGCATTGGTGATCTTTGAGATCTCGGATAGCGCGAAGGCCAGGTTTCTCTCTGTAGCATTAGAGACTCTGATGCGTCGTTGCCACTTTCTGAGCCGGTAGATTTGAGCCTTTTGTCCTGGGGAAAGCCGCTTTCCATAGATGTCTCTATCGTGCCAATCGATCATCGTAGAGAGTCCTTTATCATGGATAGTATAGGTCAGAGGAGCGCCAACCCGGGTTCTTTTGGCGCGTTGTTCATGATCAAAAGCGCGCCACTCTGGACCTCTATCCGCAAGTTTGGTAGCAATCACGAATCCGCATTCCATACACACGATTTCAGCACGTTCGGGATCCCGCATAAGTCGTCTACTACCACATTCTGGGCACTGCTGAAACTTCACGGATTGCCTGGGGAGTTCTTTACTCACTTTTCTCTCCTTCTTTTCCTCTTTCGCGGTTTTGCGGAGGGAACACTGTACAAAACTTGCCCAACAAGACGGTGGCTGCTTTTAGTCTCGCTTCTCACTGACACATAGGGAGAAGAGGTAGGTCCAAAAATGTCATAAATCGTTCCTATTGGATCGAGGTCCGCGTCCACAACACCATCGCCGATTCGTGGAAGATTTTCCGCCTTGAGGATGATTTTTCTATTCGAGCTGATGTGAAGAACACGGCCGACTCGCTGCAAAGCCTTATCTTCCCTCACAAAATCAAGATTCAAAACAGACCGCGTTATTTAAGCCTTTCTGAAAAAGGACCTCAAAAATCTTGATTTTCAGTACCTATCCAGAATCACTGTGTACTGTTCAATCTGGTCACGCGTCGAAACGATCTTGAGACCATAAGAATTAAGTGCCAAGATCTTGGCTAAGAATCGGGTGTGCTTGTGAGAAAACGGGACAAGATCGTTGTGTGGCCAGTCTACTTTGACTCTACAAAGACCCGTAGTGAAGGCCGAAGTGTTCCCAAGCAGCTAGCAGTATCTTCACCCAAGCCGGATGAGCTTCAAAAAGCTGCTGACAGATTAGGGCTTCAAGCAGAGATAGTCTTGGATCGTGCATATCCAAGCGAACCCTTACGGGAAACTGGCTTTGTAATTGTACCTAAGGAAGGCCCAAAAACACAGCTCCTAAGAAGAATCGCTGAAGAGCTTGTAGATGTTCGTGGCAAAAAGTAACCAGTTCTTGGCTTTCTAATCACAATGTCAAAGGTCAGCTTTTTTTGGGGAGCAGAGTAGCGTTTATGATGCCGCCTTGTCCCGGGCGAGATGTGATGAGGGCCCTTCCAAGCGATGTTTCTATGATCGTTCCTCTGGTCATGACGCCCCTGCGGTCATAGTCTATGTTGGCGGGATTTTCGATCACCCGCAGGATTTCGGTTCTTTGAGTCTTGCCCGTTTTCAAATTGGAAACATTCGCTTGCTTGGCGGCTAGTAGGCGGACTTTCTTGTTTCCTCCCCGAGTACGAGAGATCTTCGTCTTAGTTTTGCCGAGTTTTGTTTGTGTCGGGAACGAGCCTTTTTCATGTTTTCTTTTCTTGCGGTACACGTGTTTTCTTCCACCTGACGCTTTTCTTTTATGCTGGTTCCGGTGGGATACTGACATGATTCTGGTCACTCTTTCCGGTTGTTTGGTATCAGAGAATTGAGTTAAGATATAAGTCTATTGTGGTTTCTTTCTTTTTTCCGCCTTTCGAATAATACGCTTTAGTTCTTGTTCCATCTTGAGCTCAGCGGTGTGTTCTGGCGGTGGAGGGGGAATTGTCTTGAGGTATTCTTCAACTTCTTGCAGCCTTTTCTTTGGCTTCCTAGTTTTCTTTGAGTGCAAGCCAACACCTACTCGTATTTTTAGAGTTGCTGGCGTTCTTATTCATTGTGTCTTCAGAGTGCGTATCTGCTCTCGCATCTTCTCTATTTCCTTTCGAAGAGTCATCACTTCAAAGAATAGAAAGATGTTGCCGTGCTTGCAGTATTGCGTTACCTTCGTGGCAACGGTTTCTGGATGGAGACTGTCTCCGACGCTTTCAAGAATGTCTCGCAAGAGCATTTGTTTGGGTTTCAATTTGACCGCAAGACAGTTGCCTATCTGTGTCATAAGAATTATGAAAATAGAATCTCTATCTAGAGTCTGTGCTTCGCATTCACAACTTGTCTAGTGATGGAGGCACATCCCTGCTGGCGGTGTCTGGAGCTACGCCGTTCCCTTTTGGGGGCTCAACTCCGCAGATTCCTCAAAAATGTTCTTGAGTTCACGTTTCATAGTTCTCAAATCATGGCTTAGACCGAAATAATCGGCGAAGAACTCGGTTGTACGTATCTTCTTAGTCCGTCCTGCATTCTCACGGTTGATCAAACCTCTGTCTTCCAGTTCTCTCAGATGAGAATAGGCATGATGCCCTCTAACATCGATAACCTTCGGCTGCAATACGGGTTGACGGTAAGCAATGTAGGACAAGGTCTTCAAGGGACCCTTAGAGAGAAGCGGTCTGACAGCTAAGCTCCGAACACGAGGGGTGTACTCCGCCTTTAATTGTAGCACAAAACGTTCATCTTCGAGTTCTAAGACTTCGAGGGCAGTGTCACGGCTCTTATAGTCCTCAAGAAGAGCCTTGGCGAGCCTTCGAATCTTTTTCTTGGAGCGGGTTCGTATAACCCTCCCCAAGGTGTTCAGATCAAGAGGGCGACCAGCAACGTACAGCGCGGCCTCTATCAATGCCAGACTACGTTCAAACCGTTTTTGCCTACCCTGCGCGGATGGCTTCGGGTTCTGTTCCTTCAAAATCGGTCCCTTCTATCAATGTTACGTAAATCTCTCCAGAGTCTTCCTCCTGCCACAGGCTGAGCTTATCTTCCTGAGCAAGAAACAAAAGGACGATAAACCGCCTAATCGCCTCCATCAAATCCAGCCCTGCCACAACCTTCGAGAAGCCTATCGGTTCGCCTTCACGAACTAGCTTGCGGAGAAAATTGTGCAGCTGTTTCATTCGCTCACCCATCTCCACCAAGTACAAATCAATCGGCGGAAGAACTGCCTGCGGCGGTGGTAGGAGGGGTTCTGGACGGGGTTCTCGAAGGATGCCCAGTTCACCCTTAAGCACCTCGTCCAAGACTGTGAGAAGGTTACTGACCGTGGTGGAGGTCAATTCATAACGGGCTGGAAGGAAAAGAGGTGGTGGGAGAAACTCAGGCGCAGGTTTAGGCGGCGGTGGAGGCTCTTCCAGTTTCAGCAGAATCTTGGACTTCATCAAATATATAGTAGCCGAGGAGTCCAATGCCATACCAGACGCTCGAAAATCGATGCCGCCTCCCTCTTCCATCTTTTCCAAGAAAGTTGATAACAGATACGCGATGTTGACCTTCCAAGGAAGAAGCTTATGCAATTTGTGGAGTTCGAATAGGACGTTCAAAGGGGGCTGGAAGTAGAATGGCTTTTCAGCGACCGAGGACATCAGGCTGCCTCCTTAAACATCGTGGAGATGACGTTGGACATTCCGTTACGAGAGTATACCCCATACACTTTCTCCGCTTTACCAACCATCTCGGGCTTCAGAGTCAACACCAGAAATTGGGATTTTTCTGATTCCTCTACGAGAAGTTCTCCCAGCCTCTCGACGTGAAAAGCATCTAGATGAGCATCAATCTCGTCAAATAGATAGAATGCGGCAGGCGTGAATTCCTGCAACGCGAAGATAAATGCTACTGCTGACACAGATCTTTCCCCGCTGCTTGCTCCGCTCACAAGAATAGGAGGCTTCTTCAGAAACTGGACAACCATGTCCACTCCGCCGGATAGAGGGTCATCAGGCTTTTCTAGTTTGAGGGCAGCTTCGCCACCGCCTGTTAGCTTTGAGAAGAATCGCCCGAGCTTATCATTTATCTTGCTGAAGGCTTCCATGAAAGAATCGCGTTTCTTGCGTTCGATCTCGTCCATGAACGCGAGTATGGCCTGCTTCTCCTCTTCAAGCTCATTCATACGTATTGAGAGCTCCTTATACCGGGAAGCTTGTTCAGCGTAGTGTGTCTGAGCCAGCTGGTTGACGGCGCCAAGCCGTTCCAGCTCCAATCGCATTTGGTTGAGCGCGGATTCTACAATATCAAGCGGTTTTAACGGGGCTGTAAGAGGCGTCTCGTATCCAACCTCTGCTAATCGGCGATGGTGCTGATCAAGCTGCAGTTGACAGGTTTGGAGGCTGAGTTGAAGCTGGTTGAAGAGCTGGTTTGTCTGCTCATGCTTGCTGTCCAAGTCATGTACTTTCTTGTCGATGTCACCGATCTGAGAAGTGAATTTCTTCGCTTCCTCTTTGGCAGTCAAGACTGAGTGGGAGAGTTCCTCTTTGGATCTTTCAAGCTTCAGGAGTTGGGCTTCAAGCAGCGTTTTCTTCTGAGCTGCTTCACCAACTTCTTCTTGCAGAGTTGAAAGCTGTTTCTTCACTTTCCTGAGTTGAACTCGGAAGTTGCTCGAGCCAACTTTCAGAACGTTCGTGTACGTGGATTCGAGCGTTGAGAGTTCAGTATCGATGCCACCAAGTCTCTGTCGTAGTTCTATGAGCTCATCGCCCAATCGTTCTCGTTGCGTCTCCATGTCTTGGATGCGCATAGGATCGGTCTTTTTCCGCAATTTGGCTAGTTCTACCCGTAATCTTTGTGCGCCCTTCTGCAGAGCCTTGCACAGTGCCCCCTGATATTTCCTCTCCTGCTTCTTCTCTTCCAGTTGTTCTTCAACGCTCTGATATCGGCTTTCTACGCGTTTAATGCTTCTTTGGGCCCGTCCTGTACTCCGCTTTATTCGACCAATCTCATTTCCAAGGGTTTTTATTGTTTCGTCGAGGCGAGTTATTCCCGTTCGGTAGTCATCGATCTCTTGTTCAAAAGTGGTTACGTCGCTTCCTCTCTTGGCCAAGTGTTCTTGCAGGGCTTTGACGGCTTCTTCCAAGCTTTTGATGGCGGATTCACTCGGTATGATTGATGAGAAGTTGATTGGCGCCCGGTAGTAGCCGCTCTCAATCCCGCCTCCTGCTTCGTAGAGGTCTCCGTTTTTGGTGACTGCTCGGTATCCTCTGACCGACGCGGTGAAAGCCGTCTTGTCATCGCTGGTTACTACAGTGTCTCCGAAGACGAAAGTCACAGCGGGTTCATACCGTTTTGCGCAGACCACAAAGGCGGAGGCAGGTCCGCTCGCGCCTCTGATTCTGGGAGGGTTGAGGGAGTTCATTTCAGAGAGTTCTTTGAGAGGGACGATTTTGATCCTGCCCAATTTCAATCGTTTTAACGTCTCAGTGCATGTGAACGCGGTGTCAAAATCTCTGACAACCAAAGAGTTGAGCCAACCCGCGGCAGCGCCTTCTACTGCTTGTGTGTAGCCGCTCTTTATCTTAATCAGGTCTTGCAGTCGCCCGTACACCCCGGAGATGACACCAAGATCCACGAGTTCTTCAAGGTTTCGCAACGCGTTTTCTTCGGCGGCCACGGTCTCAGCTAATTCTCGTTGAGTGACGAATTCGACGACTGCTTCACGAGCGGACTTCGCGATTCGATTGGCTTCAGCAATCTCCTTCTCGATCGATTCTCGTTGGTCGGCTTTTGAATCGAGAGCTCTCTGAAGGCTCTTCAGCCGTTTCCTCTGTTCTTTTTGTACGGTCTTGAGGTCTGCCAGGGATTTTGCCAAATCAGTGAGGGTTGAGGTCAGCTTTCGCTTGCGAGTTTTGAAGGTTCTTAGTCTGGTAGAGAGGGCTTCTATTGTTGTCAGTCTCTTAGCATCCTCGCTTCGATGATCAAAGATTTTTCGGTAGAGGGAATCGAGCCTTTGCTCAACCTTGCGAGCCTTCTTGCTATTTTCTCCAAGATTTGCTCTCAATTCCGCCGCTTCGTTGGAAACAGAATTGTATTGGGCTTCTTTCATTGTGATTTCTTTCAGTAGTTGGTCGTGTCTGCGCCTCAATCGACGGACTTCTTTGCGGTTTTCAGAAATCTCTTTTTTGATCGCATTGAGTTGTTGACGGTCGTTTTCCTCCACTTTTCTCAAGCCTTCGAGGCTTGCAGTTCCCGCACCTATCTTGGTCGTCAGCTCAGTCAGGGTCGACCTAACGTCCCCTATCTTTATCTGGACGCCTAGAACCTGTGTGCCGCCTTCGTCCACCACCTCTGAGCTGAGCCGCGTCCATTCTTCGTGCATTCCACGGCGCTGGGATACGAGTTGTTCTCGTAGCTCCCTGAAGCGCGCCACCTTGTCCTTGACTTTGTCTAACTTTGAAGAGAGTTCGTCCATTTTGCTTCGAGTCTGCAGGATCTCGTGGTGAACCTTCATCGCCTCGAAGAGCCTTATCTCGTCCTGAATGAAGTTGTAACGAAGGAGTTCGTTGCGTTCCCGCTCGAGGTTGTCTACTCGTCGCTGCACCTCGTCTATTCGACCCATAGCTGTTCGAATTGATATGTCGGCTTCTCGCAGTTTTTCTTCGGCCTCTGCCTTTTCGGCGTCATATTGGGCGATGCCGACGAGATCTGCTACGATTTTGCGGCGGTCATAGGGCGAGATCTCAGCCATGCGGGTGATAGTGCCTTGCAGAACGAAGTTGTGCCCGGTGGGACTTATGCCGGCGACGGACAGCAGGTCGAGAATGTGAGACCGTGAGATTCGCCTGCCGTTTAGTCGGTAGACGCTTTGTCCACTGTCGGAAACTTCTCGGGAGACGGTTACGGTCTTTGTGTCCACTGGTATGCGCCCGTCAATGTTGTCGAATTGGATGACAACCTTGGCCGATTTTGCCTTCGTTGATCCGACGTCGGGAGATCCGCGGAAGATGAGTTTGGGAAAGTTCTCTGCTCGGAGTCTCCGGGCGCTGAGCTCACCCAAGCCGAATAGAACGGCATCCACGACGTTGGTCTTTCCGCTTCCGTTCGGTCCGGTCAAAACTGTGAATTCTTTATCAAGCATTATTTTGGCGGTTTTCGGACCGAAAGACTTGAAGCCTCGTAGCTCGATTTTCTTGATGTAAGGCATCTTCTTCGTGGTCCGCCTTTTCGCTTGACCTGCTGGAAATTACCACAACTACTGTAAAAGTTTCTATAAAGTTGTTCTATAAGCTAGCCATATTTCTGGCTAATATGGCCTCAGGTGTTTGGAAATTCGGGATTCTGACAGGTTCTCAGCCGCTTCTTGTGCTACGAGATTTTTCAGCTAAGGTTTTGACAAAAGACTTGATATCTTCGCCGGCACCCAAGATTAGCAGGAAATCGTCCTTCTGTATTTTGTAGGTGAGGTTCTTCGCTTTGGCGAGGGTTTCTACATCTTTTTGAGGAATGTCTTCAGAGATCTTCACGCGTATCCAGTGTTCGCCTCGCGGAAGCCCGGAGACAAACCGTGCAGCAACGTCACCTTCCTTTTCGAGGGTTCTTCTCGCCTTTTTGAGTTTCTCCATCCATTGATCGACGAACTCCGATCCGAGTTTCTCCTGCGCCTTAGAGATAAGACAGGATTCAACGTTTCCCAGAAAGGTCTCGATTTTGGGGATGTTTTGGATGTGCGATGGGTCCGCTTTCAGGACTTGTATTAAGGTTTTTGCTGAACGTAGATCTTTTACTACGTCAGTTGGAATGGGCTCCCCCTTTTTTCGGAGTGCCACCAGCAGGTCTGACAGCACGTCCCAGGTTGCTTCATAAGTCATTTTTGTGTTTCGCTCCATCCTGAATGTCTGATACCCACACGCCTGCGTAGAGCATATTCATGGTCTATTAGGGATACTAGTAAGGGTTATGTTTTTCTGGGCCTAGTTCTCGGCTTGTCCTGCATAGAGGACTTATAAGACAATCGGGCAAATGAGCAGTTCAGGAAGACGTCATGATCAAGAAAATCGGTTGCGTTGAAGTTCCTGTTTCAGACATGGATAAGGCTGTCGCCTTCTATGAAAATATCTTAGGACTCAAGAAGACGTATGAGCACCCCGTGTGGACAGCTTTTGACGTGGGAGGAACAAGGTTTGCGCTTGCAGCCAGCGGAACAAAGAGAAGCATGGAGAGCGCGAAGCTCTGTACCAGCTGTTCCCTATGCGTGTTAAGGTACGTTGCCGGAAGAACGAAGCAGGACAAAGAGAAACCTACTGCCACATCTGTCCTCTATTTGGAAGTTGAAGATCTTAATGAAATCTATGAAACTCTCAAAGAGAAGGGAACAAAATTCGTTTCGGAACCGAGAAAACAAGGTTGGGGCGGTAGAACCGCTGTGATGCTCGATCCAGACAACAATATACTTGTTCTGTCTGAAGCATGAATTCACGCCTCAGAAGAGCGCGCA
>CAYFZQ010000010.1:0-35140 GCA_964347825.1 uncultured Candidatus Bathyarchaeia archaeon
GCCTTGCCTTGAGAAGAATAACACGTAGACAAGCAGATTAGCAATGCATGCATGCTTCGCAGGATGGAGATGCTCAGCCAGAATGCGGACGCGCGAACCAGATACAGTCTCATCAACTAAGCCGCCAATAGACTTATTCAACGGTTTGATTAACTAGCGTTCACACGGGTGAATGGAGACATGAAACCCAAAAATCCAGATGAATGGTTGATTTCCGTCTGCGGTCTCAATTGTGCTAGATGTGACATGTACGAAGCGGGTCACGGCAACGATAAAGTGAGAAATACATTAGTAAAATGGTTTAAGGAAGAGCGCAACGAGACAGTCCGGCCAGAGAAGATAAGGTGTGACGGATGCAGAAGCCCGCTTGATGTCCACTGGAGTCCCGATTGCCGGATGATGCTTTGTGCAAAAGAGAGGGGTCTCCAATACTGCTTTCAATGTCAAGATTTTCCCTGTGCGAGCGTGAATGAATTTCGGTCAGATGGTATACCCCATCACGAACGAACTATTGCCAACTCTGAAAGGATGAAAGAGATCGGAATCGAAGAATGGATCGCGGAGCAGAAACGAAAGGGTCAGTGTGTATTCTGCCCTTAGAACCACCCCACTGCATGTGCACTTGGGCTGTTCTAAGTGTGAGTTCCTAGTAGATAAAGCAGAGGCCCCAAATTTGAAGCTGATCTACGTAGTCATAGACGGCATGGGCGACTTGCCAATAGAAGAGCTGGGAGACAAAACGCCGCTAGAAGCAGCTCAAACGCCCAACATGGACTCCCTCGCGAAAACGGGCAAGACCGGACTGATGTACACCGTTCGGGAGGGTATAGCTCCGGAAAGCGACGTGGCAGTCATCTCGATCTTGGGGTATGATCCCTTCAAGTACAAAATCAGCAGAGGACTCACTGAAGCCCTCGGAGCCGGTCTAGTTGTCGAAGACGGTAACCTCGTGCTACGATGCAACTTCGCAACACTCGGTCACGGAAACAGGATCGTGGACCGAAGAGTAGGGCGCGGATTAACTACAGGAGAAGCAGAGGAGCTTAGCAGAGCCATCAACAAGGAGGTGAAACTGGAATCCTATCCCGTGAACTTCGAATTTGAGAGCACGATAGGTCATCGGGGCGCCCTTGTCATCAGAAGCAAGCAGAGGCATCTATCTGGCAATATTACCAACACAGATCCTGCATATGCCAGACTAGAAGGTTTAGGCGTGGCAAAACAGGACGTTGAGATGACCGTGAAACAATGCAAGCCAATGGATTAGACTAAGGAGGCAAGAATCTCCGCAGAGCTTGTCAACGAATTCACCGAAAAAAGCAGAGTGGTGTTGGAAACACATGAAATTAACAAGAAGCGGGCTGCCAAAGGCGAGCTAACCGCTGATGTTGTCCTCACTAGAGACGCGGGGCACCGTTTGCCCAGATTCTTCAACATCAGTGAGCATTATGGCTTAAGGTTCGTATGCCTCGCTGACATGCCCGTCGAAAGGGGAATATCACAACTAGCCGGCATGCACCTAGTCGACCTTCCACCGCCATCCGAAAGCCTTGAAACTGACTGTAGAATACGGGTCAAGGCACTGTTGAGGGCATTGCCGTCTCATGATCGTTTCTATATACATATCAAGGGTCCTGACGAACCGGGTCACGACGGAGATTTCCGCCTTAAGACCCAACAGATTGCTTCTGTAGATGAGCACTTTTTTGGAGAGTTGCTTCAAAAAGTGAAACTTGATAATTGCGTTGTCTGTGTCACAGCAGACCATGCGACACCCTGTGAGCTGAAAGCACATAGTGACGATCCGGTACCGCTTCTGATATCGGGGAACAAGGTCGAGGGTGACAATGTTCAGGAGTTCTCCGAGAGAGCGTGCAAAGACGGGCGCGAGGGTATGTTGCGGCAAGGCTTCGAGCTTATGCCGAAATTGGTGGCATACCTGAGATCTTGAATAGGTCCTGCGTTTGACGTTTAGACTGGTCCGCGTCGAAGGCGCCAGCTTATTGTGAAACAGATTGCCCCAATTCCGATTGTGCCTATTCCGGCGATGAGCAAAGGGCCGGAGATGTAGAACCACTGCCGCCGCACCTGCAACTCTTCATACACATTGGGATTGAGAGACCAGATCCAGAGGGCTCCGGCGAGCAAACACGTTCCCACAATCATAGCAGACATGCCGAGAATTACCCAATGAAACGATTCCATAGTCGCACCTTCTCTGATTTCCACGTATCTCTCGAGTTTTGCGATTATAAGGTTTGACACTTCGTCTCTAGAAGTGTCGAAGGCTGCTCAGCCCTGTCGCAGCCCGAAAAGAAGGCCAACGGCGAAGCTGCCTACAAAGGGTCCGCTGCCCACGAGAGAAGTCAGTCGTAGCGGTTCAAGCATTTCGCCGAAGCTCCAGATCGTGCTGGCTAGTTCATTAACGTCTATGTTAATGGCATCTCGATAAGCCATGTACATTAGTGAGAAGATGACAACTCCAATTGTGATTGCGAACTTCAGGAGCTTCTTGAGGATGTATCCAAAGAAAAAGCCGCCGACGCCACCTATAACCAAGATGGAAGCTGTAGGGGTTAGTGGATCACTCATCACGAGACCTCCTCAGAATGCCTGCTTTCTGTAGATGACAGTCCCACATCTTGTACAGCAGTAGAAATTGCCGTTGTTGTTCTGACCGGTTTTGTCGATCCAGTTCTTGCAGTTAGGGCACTCCAAACTCTCTCACCTTTCCATTTACCTCATCTTCTTTTGAACAATCTGTACTCCAGGGTCTCTTTACCATAGTAGGGACAATACTTGCAGAACGCCGTGCTTATCGTCTCTTTCCAAATCCCACAATAGCACGCGCCGTCAGGCAGAACAATGACTTGCTTACATTCAGTACAGCTGACCAGTTGGCTCTTCGGCAGCGTTCCACGCTGACTGATCCGCTCGGGTCTTTTCAGTTCCTTCAACCGAGGTAGCATAAGATTCACGATTATCGAAAGCAGAGGCATCCAGCAAAAATAGATTATGAACTAGAAAGATTGATTCTGAATATGGATTTCCCTTTCATAACCGATTTTTACTACAATCAATCATCGCGTTCCTCAGAGCCAAAATGAGAGACACACTCAAAGATATCCGGTTGAGAATTGCCAAGCTAGAGAAAGAGGCCAAGGAACTCAAACGTCTCAAAACGGATTGTAATGACGCCAGAAGATTCCGAGAAAAACTCATTGAAGCCAGATTCGATTAGACTTTCTTTAGATTCAGAGCGGTGGTCTTGTTTTCTTTCGTTTTAGAATCGGCAGTTTTAACCACTTCTCAAATTGTGGATCTGGGGGTTCGTTCTCGTAGAGCAGTCTCCTGTGAGACTCGAGCGGGTTATCTTTCTCCCCAACGAATTCGGCCGCGGTCACCACCTTGTGACCTGCCCTTTCTGCTACGTCGAAAATCGGCTTGAACTGCACCCTCCAGTTATCATCTCGCAGAAGATGATGCCCCAGAATGGTCACCGGAACCCTCTGGACCAGAGTCTCAAGGTTGCCCAAACCTTGTTTTATGTGCTCTTCTTCCACTCTGAACCCAGAAAGGTAAGTCGGAGGTCCCCCTACAATAGCTAGTTGCGGAATCTCGGAAAGAATCGACTCCAACGTAGGAGTGTGCATTGGACCTTGAACGTCAGAGGTGAATAGAACTCGTTCGTCTTCATGCTCAACGGTAATCATCAAAACCCAGCCCAAGGCTGAATTTCCGACTCCATGAAAAACTGGTTCCGAAAATCGCAGTTTGGTGTCTCCAAACTCAAACGTTCTGCCGTCCGCGAATACAAGCTTCTCGCCATGCTTACCGCCGGTTTTCTTGAACAGCCATCCGCGGCGTCGCTGGCTAGGATTTATCTTGGTCCGATAATTCTTGACCAGAAGCTGCTTTCCTTCATAGATCTCTCTTGCGACTTCTGCACAGGACCAGTTGGAGAACCAGTCGGTATAGGAAGGGGTGTGATGGTCGAAATGGTAGTGGCTCACCGTGACTACATCTGCCTTCTTTGCGGCCGCGGATATTCTCTCCTGACAGATTGCCATTGCCTTGTATTCTTTGGGATGGGGGGGAAGGCGGAATCGACTGGGACCCAATGAGGCGCCAGCGTCCAAGAGGATCCGTACATCTGCCGTCTCGACATATGTGCACATGGACCTTACGCCGAAACTCTCTTCAGCGAGAGGCTGTACTCGGATTTTGCCTGGCATCTTCGGTCAACTTATAATCGTTTCGCCATATACTTTTATGCAAGACGCGGAATAGTTTCGACGGTGGGCGATGACGACTCTGGCCCCGCTGAATCATGATTGAGATCTTGAGTGCGAGAGCCCGCCACTACGAAGCAAAGGTAGGCGAAGCTAGACGTTTCCCTTCTCGCGTTCTGTCGGATAATACTTTTAGCTTTCTCTCTGTGTGGTTTTCCTTTTAATAGACAAAAAGGATAAATCAACGTCAGCCAATTGGAAGAACGAGGAGTTGCTCATGCGTTCAGCGTTCAGCGTCTTCAAAGATGAGACCCGACTGGACATCAATTACGTTCCTTCCCTTCTTCCTCATAGGGAGGTTCAACTCCATTTCTTGAACCAGTTATTCCGGTTCGCCGTGGAAAGCCCTGGCGACATGACGCAACGAGTGCTAGTTGTTGGGAATGTGGGAACAGGAAAGACCGTCCTCGCCCAGCGTTTCGGACTAGACATAACGCGAGAGGCAGAGAAGCGGAGAATAGATCTAAAATATGTTCACGTCAATTGCCGCGAATGCAAAGGCAGCTCATTCATGATACTCCAACGAGTCATCCTCAAGTTCATCCCCAATTTCCCCAGACGCGGCTACTCAGCCGAGGAACTTCTGCAGACGCTAATGCAGATTCTTGATGAAAGAAACGTCTATCTGATCTTATGCCTCGACGAATTGGACGCGCTCATTCGAAGTGAAGGAGCAGATCCACTCTACGGTCTCACGCGCGTACAAGAGGAACGTCTCAATGCCCCCCAAAGACTTTCCCTTCTCTGCATCCTCCGTGAACTCGAATACCTAAAGAAGCTAGATTCCAGCGCAAGAAGCACGCTCCAACGCAACCTCATCCATCTGGAAAAATACTCGAAACCTCAGCTTCAGGATATCCTAAACAACCGAGTGAACATGGCCTTTCGAAACGGAACAGTCTTTCCGCAAACGGTAGAGCTTGTTGCCGAATTAGCGTCCATGGAAGGCGGAGACGCACGATACGCCATTGAACTCCTGTGGAGAGCTGGCAAATACGCTGACACCTCTCATATGAAAGAAGTCGTGCCGGAATGCGTCCGAAAAGCTGCTGCCAGTGTCTACCCGGTCGTTGGAAAAGACATAATTTCTCCACTTAGCATTCACGAAAGACTCTTCTTGCTCGCTATCGCGAGACATTTCAAACAAGCTGAAACTGCCTACATGTCTATGGGCGAAGCTGAAGACTCTTACGCGATCGTTTGCGAAGAATATGGTAAGAGACAGAGAGGACATACACAACTATGGAAGTATGCAAACGAACTCTCCGCCTTGGGCATAATCAAAACAGAGCTATCAGGTGTAGGGCAACGAGGAAAGACCACCTATATCAGCTTGCCAAAGATCCCAGCCTCCGACCTAGAAAAAGAGCTGAGCAAGACCCTCGATACAAAGAAGAGGTAAAGAAGCACCATGCAAATCGAGACTGTCTTCTCCTCCAAGGGACGAGTGAGAATCCTCAGAATACTAGCTGAAATAGGGGAACTCAACATCTCCGAGATTGCCCGACGAGCTGGACTCAACTATGCTACAACGAATCAGCATCTAAAGGTGCTGGAAGACGCCGACCTCGTTCGACATAAGAGATTTGGAAGAATCCGCATCTTTCGCTATCATGAAGAGAATCCCAGAGCACAAATGATAAAAGAACTCATGGAGCTCTGGGAACAAACAAAATAAGCCCCAAGGATACATGGATAGACTCTGGTGTTAAGCATGTCCATGGTTGATGTCACAGAGAAACCAGAAGTTTACCGAGAGGCAACAGCAACCGGATCCATCAGACTGAAACCAGAGACGGTGCAACTAGTCAGAGAACGAAGGCTCGAGAAAGGTGACCCTTTGCAGACAGCCAGGGTTGCTGGAACATTGGCAGCAAAAAACACGAGTTCTCTGATCCCACTTTGCCATCCACTCCCTTTGACAAGTATAGAAGTTGGCTTAGAGATTGTAGATGAAACTGTGGTGGAAGTCACCGCAACCGTGAAAACCAAAGCTCAGACCGGCGTCGAGATGGAGGCCCTTGTTGCGGCGGCAATCGCATTGCTTACGGTGTGGGACATGACGAAACAGCATGAAAAGAACGCGCAAGGCCAGTATCCGCACACGCTTGTGGAAAATATCCGCGTCGTTCGCAAGGTGAAGGGAACAAGCAAATGAGCGAGGTCACCCGGAAACACAAAACCAAGGCACCCAAGAAGCTGAATTTCGCAATTATCGTTTGTAGTTCTTCTCGCTACGAGCAGCTCAAAACAGGGAAGCGCTTTGATGATCCCTCTGGCGATCTTATTGTGCAGACTTTGCGGAAAAGCGAGCACAGTGTCATCTCTAAGGAAATCGTGCCCGACGATAGTGTCTTCATCGAAGAGCGTGTCCGCAAAGCCTTAGGATCAGAAGAGGTGGACGCGATTATCGTCTCCGGCGGAACTGGAATCAGCCCGAGAGACCTCACTATTGAGTCTGTTAAACCTATTCTGGTGAAGACGCTGCCAGGTTTCGGCGAGTTGTTTAGGAAGCTAAGTTTCGATGAAATCGGATCTGCAGCTATTATGACTCGATCTTTGGCCGGTGTTTCAGCAGAAAAGAAAGCTGTGTTCTGCATCCCTGGGTCTCCACAGGCTGTGAAGCTAGCTTTGGCAAAACTTATCTTGCCCGAAGCGGGTCACATACTGAAACACGCCCGCGACTAGGGCTTCAACATGATTTGCGATGACTACGGGCGTCCAACCCTCAACCTCAGGATCTCAGTTACGCAGAAGTGCAACCTGAAGTGCCCCTACTGCCACAGAGAAGGAGAAACCGCTCCTTCCAGCGAGGTGTCCGTGGATGAAATCATACGTATCGCCCACATAGCACTCAGTCTGGGCATATCCTACGTCAAGCTTACAGGAGGAGAGCCGCTCATGCGCCCAGAAATCGTGCAGATCGTCGCAGGCATTTCCAAACTCCGGGGCCTTGGCGACCTTTCTATGACCACTAACGGAACACTTCTGGCTCCACTGGCAAAGGAATTACGAAAAAGCGGATTGAAGCGGGTAAACGTCAACATTCCAACCTTGAACAAAAAAACTTACGAGAAAATGACTAGCGGAAATCTGAGGGCCGTGGAAAAGGGAATCAGAGCGGCTGTCGACGCTGGTTTGTATCCTGTCAAGTTGAACATGCTTCTGCTGCAAGGTATCAACGAGAAAGAGGTTGAAAGAATGATCAAGTTTGCACGACACACCGGTACCATCCTGCAGCTAATCGAATTGGAACCGTTAAACGTTGATGAATCTTACTACAAGAGCCATCATCTCGTCCCAGACGGAATAGAAGAATCACTCGCCAAGCGAGCGGTAGAAATCAAGACGCGCAAGGACATGCAGAACCGTAAGATCTACTTCTTACCCCATGTTAAGGTCGAAGCAATACATCCAATTGAGAACACGGAGTTCTGCGCTCATTGCACCCGCATACGCGTCACGAGTGACGGAAAACTGAAGCCCTGCCTAATGAGGAACGACAATTTAGTGGACATCATTACTCCCCTGCGCAAAGGAGCCAACGATGCCGAATTGGGGAAAATCTTCCTCAAGGCTATCAAAAGGCGTGAACCATACTGCAAGAGAATAGGGGTTCCAGCTGCTTAGAGCACGTGTTGCAGATTTGCACAGAAAGAACACGTAAAACTGATTTGCGAAAGATCTAATACGAAATTACTTGGACCGCAGATACTTGACCATATCATCGTCGAGATCGAACCATTTCGCCATGCCAGCCACCATCTTTGCATCGTTCTCCAGCATTACTCGCAGGTATGGCAGAATTTCCTTTGCTGCCCTACTAGCAGATATGTGACACTTCTTTTTGATCTTCATTCCGATTCTTGACTGCATCTGCCGTTCACTTCGGGTTCTGGATAACCATCGTATTCGCTCTGGAAATCGGTAGGGAACCCAACCAGAGGGTTTGGACCATTGTCTAGACATGGCGACGCCCGCTGTCATAAAATCAATGACGTAGCGCAGTAATCGCCAATTCTGGGTGATCCTGATTCTTCCTCTGTACAGGTCGGCTTGAGACAGGTAGTTCATCGCTTGAGCCAAATCACGAGGATCGGTGAGCTGATGGGGGGCATTCTCATAGATCCACTCGAAGAGCATGTCTCGATCAACATCCGCTTGGTCAACGGCTCTCTTGGCCTCGCGTGCGTCTTCAGAGTAGAAGATCGTCTTCATAACGTTGAAGATGACATCCTTTCGGTTGCGCTCCGCAAGCCAAGTGGTATCGTGGTAGGTAATTCGTTCACGGCCTTGCGCCAGTGCCTGCAGGTCGTTTATGGCGGAACGAACATCACGTCCAGACCGCTCAACAATGAACTTCAGAGCCTTCTCTTCGGCAGCGATACCCTCGCGAGTACAGATCTTCTCTAGATGCCTCGCGATTTGCCGAACCGTGGGCTTCTTGAACTCGATTAGGAGGCAGTATCTGCGAAGACTGCGAAGTTTTGGAGCAAAAGCATCGTTAGCCACCAGCACAAGCGGAGAGCGAGCGTCTTTCACGATTTGTATGACTGCTCGGACGCCCCCTCTATCTGCGGTCCCAGTGATTCCGTCCAACTCGTCCAGCAAGATCAGCCTTCTATCGCCGGACAATGTGCTGTATTGAGAAGCTAGACCAGCAAAACGTTGGACTGCGTCAGCGGTCCTGTAGTCGCTGGCATTCTTCTCCACTAATTCCAGGCCGAGATCGTTTGCCAAAGCTTCGACGCAAACTGTCTTACCCACGCCAGGAGGTCCATACAAGAAGGCCGCTCTCTTCTTAGGGACTCCTTCGCCCCACGATTTGACCCATTTAGTAAGTTGAGTTATTGGCTCAGAGTTCCCGACAACCTCAGCCAGCGTTCGAGGCTTATGCTTCACAGCCCAGGCCGCATGCAAGACAGACTAACGGCCCCTCTGAACCTCATAACCCGCTTCAGCCAGTCGGGCGAGCAGAGCGCTTAGCTGAACCTCTTCGTCAGCGCCCTGAGTCAGTCGGAAGTCGATCTCGCCAACAACATCTGCGAGCTTGACTTTCCAGTCTTCAGGAAGTTGAGAGCGGAAAATTTCGATATGAATCTGCCGGATGATGTCGCTTCCAGCAACGCCATACTTCAGAATCATGTCCCTCAGCTGCTTTCTGGCGCCTACGAAGTCCCCCTTCATGGCCGTAGTGATCATCGTCTGGACGTCTATCGGATTTGCTCTGCCGATCACCGAATAGACGGTCTCGTCATCGATTGATCTGCCTAGAGATGCGGCGGCCTGTAGAGAGTTGATGGCTCGACGCAAATCTCCGCCAAAGGCGTCGTAGATCGCATCGAGGCCGGCGTCAGTCAGCTGGACACCCTCTTGATTGCTGATTTCGCGAAGGTGCGCGTCGTGATCTTCTCTCTTCAGATACGAAAACCGGAACGGGGCACATCGGGATTGGATGGGTTCAATTATCTTTCCGCTGTAGTTTGCTATGAGGATGAAACGGCAGGTCTCGGTGAAGCGTTCCATGGTTCGACGGAGAGCTTGTTGGGCATCTCGCGTCATGTTGTCGGCCTCATCCAGAATCATGATTTTGAATGGAATTTCGCCAATTGATCGAATCCGTGCATAGGTCTTCACGGTCTCTCTGACGACGTTTATTCCTCTTTCGTCGCTGGCATTCAGCTCCATGAGGTGTTCTCGGTAGCTTTCGCCGTAGAGGTCATGAGCTAGACAGAGGGCGGCCGTGGTCTTGCCGGTTCCTGGGGGGCCAGCAAAGATGCAGTGCGGAGTATTTCGCGCCTTGACAAAGCTTGCCAAACGTTCGACGATTTCTTTTTGATCCACCATCTTGTTGAGAGATCTCGGGCGATACTTCTCTGTCCACATCTCGAAACTCAATCGCTCAACCTCGCTGACGTATTAGAGATATGGAGACAATAAAATAGTATCTACTTCACTTATGTAGACTCTCGGCATCTGCTGCAAGGGAGAGTATTGCAGTTCAAACCAGTTGCGGCTTGTGCTGTCTGGGTTTTCCAGGCGCTTGCTACCCGAGAATGGCAAGCGATGTTCGTCGAGAAATCTTTTGATGATTTTGCTTCGGCTCTTCTCGAGATTTGTCTCTGACTACCTTCTAGGCGCTTTTCTTGAGCGCAACGAAGACGTTCCTAACCTAGCGCAAGATTTTCTCTACTTCGTCTCTATCTGCATCCATAATGTACTGAATCCCTGATATTCGGGCGGCTTCAGTAGTTAGGGAGGCTATATCGTTTCGGGTGAGATGTTGAACCGCGAATTTTCTCGCACCACACATTATTTGTTGCAGGCCTTGGGACAGCCTTTGGTTGTAAGTGTAGAGGCCAATCGCTCCAGTTGGGATATCGGCAAATCTTTGCCTGAACTTGTTCTTCAGCCGACCGCCCTCAACAAAGATCGCGTCTGCAGTGTTTCCGTATCGTGCGTAATAGACAGGAAGGTTGCCTTCCGTAATCCGCTTACCCACGTTTTTGCCTACCATGGCGGCCGTGAGGGGGGATCTGGCCATGCCTACAGCTTTAACGTAGGGTGCACCTAGTGCCAGGGCTTTGAAGATGTGGTCTTCCATGGTGATTCCTCCCGCGAAGGCTATGCTGGGGATGTATTCACCTCTTTTCGCTAGTCTATCTGCATACTGATAGGTCAGTGACCATATCTCTACGCTGGGTATTCCCCATTCGTTCATCATGCGCCAAGGGCTCATTCCTGTCCCACCGCCTGCACCGTCAACAGTGAGCAAGTCAATTCTAGCCTCCGAGGAGAACTTCACCGCTCTTGCTACGTCCGCTGGTCGGTAAGCGCCGGTCTTCAGGAAGACGTATCTGGCTCCTCTGCTTCTCAATTCTTTTACTCTGCCCACAAAATCGTCTTTGTTAACCATGCCAACTCGTGAATGTCGTTCAAACTCGGTGAATTGCTTTTTCTTGAAAGCCTCAATGGTGTCTGGATCCTCCGGATCAGGAAGAACTATGTAGCCTCGTTTCTTCAGAAGCTGTGCTTTGTCTAGATTCTTAATCTTGACTTCGCCACCGATGTCTTTGGCGCCTTGGCCCCATTTCAGTTCCACGGCGTCCACTTCCAAATCGGAGATGGCGTATTCTGAGACGCCGAGCTTTGTGTCCTCGATGTTAGCCTGGACTACCGTTGCTCCGTAGCCTTCTTCTCGCCATTCATCATAGGTTTTCACGCGCCACTCCAACTCGGGGGAACACGCTACTTTCCCTTTTTTGATTTCTGAATTAGCATCCATGCCACACACGTTTTCACCTATCACTTGCATAGTTCCTGAGATGGCCGCTCCGATGGCCAATTCTTTCCAGTTGTCTTTAGCGATTTTTGTTGAGCCTAACGCGCAAGTGAACCATGGAATTTTCAGCGTTAGACCTTTGCCTTGACCAATCTTGGTTTCCAAGCTAACGGCAGGGAATATGGCTTTGTCACTATCGGCCTCGATACCTACCGCTCCCACGGTTGTCCCCATAATGTTGAAGTGAGAAAGATCTACGGGGTAGTTTTTCTGGGATCCAGTGGTTATTACCCCGAAGGGGGCGGGGTAGATAACCTCGCGACCTCTTATGGCAGATTTGGCAACCTCACAGGGACCGGGACACCCATCGATGCAGGTGACACAGAGTCCACTGACGGGACACGGATCGGTTCTGTTTTTGGTTAGGGTTGCTGGACTTGCGTTGGGTTTTGACAAGCTCATACTATTTTTCCTCCTTTTGTACACATGCTCCACATGATTCTAGCGTACACATGACTTGTCCGTGCTTTTCCAAGCACTGTGGCGTTATGACGAGGCACGAGTTGCAGAGTTCCCCGGGAGATTTGACCCCGCGGCACTGCAGTTCTACCACGGGACAGATGTACATGCAGGCCCCGCAGTTGCGGCAGATTTCACTAGCCTCACGGAAGGGAGTGACCACTTCTCTTTCTTGGCCTCTGCCTACAAAACCTATGGCGCCACCGCTCATCTGTTCAGCGCACATCCTTACACATAACCCACAGAGAATGCAGTCTTCATTTTCCATCTTGAATCTGACATGCTCTAATCCTATCTTGGAGGCTAGGTCTTGCAGGGTCTTGGAGTTCGGACATCGGGCAATCAATAGCTCTAGTATCATTTTTCGGCCCTTTATGACCCGCTCTGTATGTGTGCTGACCTTTATCCCCTCCTTGACAGGGTAGAGACATGAAGCTACGAGTCGCGTCCTTCTGCCATCGGCGACCTCGACCATACATAGACGACAGGCACCGTATGGGGTCAGCCCTTCATGATAGCATAAAGTTGGAATATCGATCCCATAGAATCTGGCAACTTCCAGTACGGTGGAGCCTTCGTCGGCTTGAACTTCCATTCCGTTAAGGGTGAAGGTTACCATCCTTGTCACTTTCTATTCGACTGCTATAGCTCCATATGGACAAGCATCTCGGCATATGCCACATCTAATGCATTTGCTAGAATTGATTAAGTGTGGTTCCTTTGCCTCGCCTTGTATGGCCTGCTGAGGACAGAGTTTCAAGCAAGCGCCGCACCCTGTACATTTATCTTCAAGGATGAAATAGGTGATCAGATCTTTGCAGACGCCTGCAGGACACTTCCTACCGATCACATGAGCCTCATACTCGTCTCTAAAATACCGCAAAGTTGACAAAACCGTGTTCGGAGCTGTCCTACCGAGACCACACAGAGAAAAGTCCCTAACCGTCTCCGCCAACTCTTGGAGAAGTCCCAAATCCCCCTCTTTTCCTCGACCTGCCGCTATGTCCGTTACGATTTCAAGCATTCTTTTGATACCCTCGCGGCAGGAAACACATTTTCCGCAAGATTCGTACTGTAAGAAGTCGAGGAAGTATCGAGCTACGTCAACCATACAGGTGTCCTGGTCCATCACTATCATGCCGCCGGACCCCATCATTGAGCCGGCCTCAGTTAGTCTCTCGAAGTCCACAGGAAGGCCTAGCAAATTTTCAGGTATACAACCGCCTGAAGGACCGCCGGTTTGAACAGCTTTGAACCGCTTGTCCTCAAGTATTCCTCCCCCTATGTCGTAAATAACGTCTTTGAGCGGCGTTCCCATAGGGACTTCAACAAGTCCCGTATTCTTGACTTTCCCGACTAGAGAGAAAATTGCCGTTCCTTTGCTTTTCTCGGTTCCGATTCGTGCATACCAGTCTGCGCCATTCCGGATAATTAGGGGCACGCTGGCCCAGGTTTTGACGTTGTTCAGGTTGGTGGGTTGATTCCACAACCCTCGCTCGACCGTATGTACATATTTTGCTCTTGGTTCACCCATTTTACCCTCTATTGAAGCAACTAGTGCAGAGGATTCACCGCAGACAAACGCGCCCCCACCTCGATTTATCTTAATATCGAAGTTGAAGCCAGAACTAAGTATGTCGTCTCCCAGGAAACCGTATTGACCAGCTTGGTTCATCGCTGTTTGGAGGTGCTTCAACGCTAAAGGATACTCAGCGCGAACGTAGAGGTAGCCTTGGTTTGCTCCTATTGCATAGGCGCCTATGACCATCCCTTCCAGAATGCTGTGGGGATTTGCTTCCATGAGACTTCTATCACTGAAGGCCCCGGGGTCACCCTCGTCACCGTTTCCAATGATAAACTTGACGTCTCCTTCGGCTCTGCGGCAAAGCCGCCATTTTCTTCCAGTTGGGAACCCACCGCCGCCAAGACCCCGCAGTCCAGATTTTTCAACAGCATCGATTACTTCCTCGCAAGACATCGTGGTAATGGCTTTCGCCAAGGCTTGATAGCCGCCACCCGCGATGTAATCAAGTATGTCCGTGGGGTCGATCCGCCCGTTGTCGCCAAGGATTCGCCTTCTCTGCTTCTTGTAGAATGGTACCTCAGGTTCAGACAATATCTTTTGACCAGTTTCCGGATCTATGTATAGAAGACGATCGACAATCTCTCCTTTTTGCAGGGTTTTCGAGGCGATTTCAGGAACGTCACGTGGCTTCACCCGCTGATAGAAGATCTCTTCTGGCTGTACTACGATGACAGGCCCTCTTTCACAGAAGCCATGACAACCCGTTTGCTTGGCGCCTATCTCGATATTCAAACCCTGTTTCTTGATTTCGTTCCTAAACGCCTCTATGACTTCTAGACTGCCACGTGCTCGGCAACCAGTTCCTAGACACACTCTTACACATGGTCTGTTGAGATCTCCTCGTTGCAGAAGCGAGGTTCGTAGAGCTTCCAGCTCTTGTGGAGTTCTAATCTTTTGCATCTTGGTCTCGCACCCGCTTCAATGTGCTTCCCGCGTTCGTTGGGGACATCTTGTCGTAGTATCGTTCACCGATGATCATAACTGGTGCCAAAGCGCAGGCACCAAGACAGCGGACGGATTGAAGACTAAACATTAGATCAGGCGTCGTCTCGCCGTCTTTTACGCCTAGCTCTCTTTCTACAGCCTCGAGAACGCGAGCTGAACCTCTTAGGTAACAAGCAGTTCCGAGACAGACTCGAATGAGGTGTTTGCCACGTGGTGTCAAGTGGAATGCATCATAGAAGGATGCTACACCGTAGACTTGAATCATAGGAAGATCAAGCTTTTCAGATACGTACCTCAGCGCCCAAGCCGGAAGATAGTTGTACATACCCTCGATCTCCTGCAATATCATAATTAGCGCTGACTTCTCACCTGAATGATCCTCGATAATCTTGTCGACTTTGCTGTATTCCGGAACGCTTTCCGCCAAGTCGGTAGCTCCTACATTCTCTGTGTGGTTGAAATGTGGCTGCTAGCCATGAGGAGTCTGGTGAACTCGTCCAGTCGGTTTTCCAACGCACCTTTACGTTTGTAAACGTAGGAAGATGATTCTACCCATTGGAAGCATTTAAGGATTTCTGGGACACGTCAGACAGCGAAATTCTAGGAGAAACTCATGGTGTTTTCTCTTGACTACAGCTTTTATATCGAACCTTCACATTCCTTTAGAGTTGGAACTTCTTCCAGAGAGGGAAAGCCGTGTCTAAGGAGATATTAACACTAATCGAAAACGCCGATTTTATGTTCGAAAACACGCCAGTGAAAATCAGAGTGAACCGAAATTCTTCAGCAATCGAACTTCCGGGCTTGAAAGTCGGGCCTTTCAAAGAGGGAGAAGAACAGGAGGTCAGGTTTTGGATAGCAAACGAGCTGGAAAAGGCAGGGATAGCTCGGCTCCGAAGGGAAGAAGCTCTCGATGCCATAAAACTTTACAAGATGCACTGGAAAGAGAGCGTACAACCAGCTACGCAAATCTCTTCCCTTCCAGAAGACTTCTACCCGGGTCTCCGCAGATACCTCAAGAATCTGAAGAAAGACGCCGTCAGAAACCCTGAGAAAATGAAAGAACATGAGAAGACAACAAGACTGGCCCGCGATATCACCAATTGCCGACTGAAGAAAATCGTTTCCCTAGCATCCGCCCCCGCACAGACAGATCAAACGCTCAGCAATTTGACCAGAGAGGAGCAAGGCATCTATGAGAGCTTGCGCAAGATCATCGACTCGTGGAGATCGACCATCCTAAAGCTAAGGTGAGTGAAGCGCCATGGTAGAAGAAGTCTTGATGGGTGGTCCACAGGAGAGTTTTCAAGACTTTCTGAAGGTGGACAAGTATCGTGAACGAATCTCCCAGATGGCCCTCGCAGGCAAAACCTCCTTCATCGTAGATTTCGAAGATCTAATAACCGTTGACTCAGCATTGGCAGAACACATCCTGAAAAAGCCCGACGAGTATTTGAAGCATGCCAATCAGGCCGCACATGCCCAATTGCAGATAGAAGAGCCCGAGTATGCTGAAAGAACAGAATCAGTTACGGTTCGGTTCCGCGGTCTACCGCAACCCATGTCGCTTCGAAATCTAGGCGCCGAACACATCGGAAGACTCGCCATGGTCGAGGGCATCATTATCCGGGCCACCCCCGCAAGACCCATGGTGACGAGAGCCGCCTTCAAATGCAAGCGATGCGGAGAAATCTCCTATAGAGACCAGGGTACCCCCTTCCTGAGAGCCCCCTTCGCATGTGACAGCCCAAGCTGCAGGAGAAAAGGGCCCTTCGATTTCCTCCAAGAGATGTCAGACTTCATCGACTCCCAAGAGATTCGCATCCAAGAACGACCGGAAGACCTCCCACCCGGACAGCTTCCAAGATGGATAGACACGAAAATCTTCGGGAGAGACCTCGTTGATGTAGCAAGACCCGGCGATGATGTCTCGGTGATTGGGATTGTACGCGCTGCGGCCCCCACCGTTCCCAAGGTCGGAAAACTGAGGACCTTCAGATTGCATCTAGACTCAAACTTCATCGACGTACTAAGCAAAGAACCTGAGGCTGTCCTTATCTCCCCTCAAGAAGAGGAAAAGATATTCGAACTCGCAAGAGACCCCTGGGCCCATAGGAAAATCCTTCGGTCAATAGCGCCGTCCATCTACGGTTACGAATACATCAAAGAATCCATAATGTACCTTCTCTTCGGAGGCGTGCCCAAACGTCTACCCGACATCACAATACGAGGAGACATGAACCTACTACTAGTTGGCGACCCTGGAACAGCCAAATCACAACTTCTACAATATGTAGCCAAGGTCGCGCCGAGAGGCTTGTACACTTCAGGAAGAGGATCCACCGCTGCAGGACTAACGGCCGCTGTGCTTCGTGAAAGAAGAGGGGGAATGACGCTCGAAGCCGGAGCGTTGGTGCTTGCGGATAAGGGAGTCGCTTGCATCGACGAAATCGACAAGATGCGACCCGAAGATAGAGTCGCCATTCACGAAGCCATGGAGCAGCACACCGTCTCGGTGGCGAAAGGAGGTATCGTAGCAACCCTCAACGCTCGGACCGCCATCCTAGCGGCAGCCAACCCCGCGTTTGGCAGGTACGACCCGTACCGAACCGTTGCGGAGAATATCACGCTTCCCGTCACCATCCTTTCAAGGTTCGATCTCATCTTCGTGTTGCGGGACGTACCCAAGAAAGAAATCGACGCCAAGATGACAGAACACATATTGGATCTCCACCGAACCGGAACGCCACCCGTCGAGGCCCCAATATCACCTGATCTCCTCCGAAAGTACATCAGCTACTCGAGAAGCATAAAACCAGCTTTGACTGAAGAAGCCCTAGAACGCCTCAAGGACTTCTACTTGACAATGCGATCGGCAAGTGAGACGGAGGGAACACCCATCGCCATCACTGCCCGTCAACTTGAGTCTCTGGTTCGAGTGGCTGAAGCTAGAGCCCGAGCAGCGTTACGCAAAGAGATACTCGCCGAAGACGCTGAGGCCTCCATTGCAATAATGAAACGGTCTTTGGAGGAGGTTGGGATCGACATCTCTTCGCACAAGTTGGACATCGACATCATCATGACGGGAAAACCCAAGAGCTTGCGTGACAAGCTACAGGTTGTCTTAGGCACCCTTATTGAGATGGAAAAGGACACGGGAATGGTGGAAAGATCCGCGCTTCTCGAAAAACTTGAGACTGAAAGCAGTATTCTATCCGGCGAAGCAGAGAGGCTACTGGGACAGATGCTGCGAGAAGGAACGATCTATTCTCCAAAAGAGGGATACCTCAAGAAGACCTAGCACAAAAGGCGCCAATTTTGAAGATCGAGGACTTGCAGATACCAGACTCAGTAAAACAAATCATATTGAACTCCGGAATCAACGAGCTCTATCCGCCCCAAACTGAAGCCATAAGATCAGGTGCATTGGAGGATAGGAATCTAGTTCTAGCAAGTCCCACTGCCTCAGGGAAGACGCTCATAGCCGAGCTTTGCGCCCTGAAACACATACTAGAGATGGACGGCAAAGCGCTCTATTTGACTCCGTTGCGCGCCTTGGCCAGCGAAAAGTATCAAGAATTCAGAAAGTACGCAGACATCAAGAAGAGAAATGGTAGACGAATCAGAGTCGGCATTAGCACTGGAGATTACGATCGCAGCGACTCATGGCTAGGACGGTATGACATTATCATCACAACCAACGAAAAAGCAGACTCCCTCTTGAGGCACCGCGCCCGTTGGATGAATGACATCTCCCTCGTAGTCGCTGACGAAGTTCATCTACTAAATGATGGAGATCGCGGACCAACACTGGAAGTCGTGCTCGCTCGACTCATGCAAGTGAACCCAGACGCCCAGCTTCTGGCCTTGAGCGCTACCATAAGAAACGCCGAGGAGGCAGCTGAATGGCTCAAGGCTGCGTCAATTACAACAGATTGGAGACCGGTCGTGTTAAAGGAAGGCGTGTTCCTGCATGACGAAGCCCAGTTCAAAGACGGAGGCGCGCTCAAGATACCGAAGCCAACGAAGAATCCGACTGTGAACTTGGCTCTACACACTATCAAATCTGGTGGCCAAGCCCTCATCTTTGCGTCAACGAGGAGAAACTCAGTCAGCTTGGCAAAAAAAACCGCATTGAGTGTGGTCACGGTCCTATCGAAGCCAATGACACGGTCGCTGTCACGAATCGCTGGTAGGATTCTAGCGACTGGAGAAAGGACCAGAATCAGCGAGCTGTTGGCCAGGCTTGTCAAGCAGGGCACCGCCTTTCACCATGCTGGACTCGGCGGAGGTCACAGGAAGATAATTGAAGAGGCCTTTCGAGAAGGAAAGATCAAGGTCATATGCGCCACGCCGACTCTGGCTTTCGGGGTCAATCTGCCGGCCAGAATGGTTGTCATAAATGATTACAGACGGTATGAGTCAGGGTATGGCTACTACCCCATACCGATTCTTGAGTACAAGCAGATGGCCGGTCGAGCTGGAAGGCCGAAGTACGACAAGATTGGAGAGGCCTTGCTCATCGCCAAGACCTCGGATGAACAAGACTATCTGATGGAGAGCTATGTTCTCTCCGAACCGGAGAGGATCTGGTCAAAGCTTGGAGTAGAGCGTGTTCTTCGCGCCCACGTTTTATCAACCATAGCGGCTGACTTCGCCCACACCGAGCAAGGAATATACGAGTTCTTCGGCAAGACCTTTTATGCACATCAATATGATCCGCGAGCAATAAAAGGAATCATCACAAAGATCTTGAAATTCCTTTACCAAGAGAAGATGATTGATGCCAGCGGAGGAAACCTTTTCGCCACCAGGTTTGGACGACGAATCTCAGAACTCTACATAGATCCTGTTTCTGCGGTGGTCATTCGAGACGCCCTATTGAGTCGAGCTCCCAAACTGACCGACATCAGTTTTCTCCACATGATTGCACATACCCCTGACATGTTTCCCAAGCTTCGCCCATATTCGAGGGAAATGGATGACCTGGAATTGTTTGTTGACGAGCATCGTGAAGAGTTTACTATCGAAGTACCTGATGAGTGGTCAGACCGACTAGCCTACGAAGAGTTCTTAGGAGACGCCAAAGTCGCTTGGGTATTGGAGGCATGGATAGAAGAGACAACCGAAGACAAGACCATCGAGAAGTTTCACGTCCAACCCGGTGATCTGTATAGACTTATATCCACAGCCCGATGGCTCCTCTACGCTTCTCACGAATTGGTGAGACTTCTCAACAGCAGAGATCTCCAGCCACACCTTTCAGAGCTTACGGCACGCGTAGAAAAGGGAGTCAAGGCGGAGCTGCTGCCGCTTGTCCGGCTGGAGAGAGTCGGACGGGTTAGAGCGCGAGTCCTTCATGACGCGGGGCTGAAGACGGTAGCAGACCTCAAAAGGGCTCCAGTTGACAAGTTGGTCGGTCTCCCGCTGATTGGCACGAGACTCGCTAAGAGAATCAAGGAACAAGTAGGCGGGTTCGTCAGAGCTGATGACTGGAAAAAGCTGAAGAAAGACGAAGCCGCAAAGCAGAAAGCCCTCACCGAGTACTAGCCAGCAAGGCCCCTCGCTTTTCTTTCTTGTCGCGTCTTTTCGATTGCCCGCTCAACCTGCTCTACTGCAGTCCCCAAATAGTTTCTCGGCTCTAACGCCGCATCAACCTCGTTTTCAGTCAAAACCTCCTGCACCGTCTCATTTTCAAGAAGAACCTTCCTGAAGGGCTGACCTCCAGCTTGGCTCTTGATCGCCAAGCCCCGAATCAACTCATGAGCGTCCTGACGGTTAGCACCCTTCCTCGTCATAGCCAACATGACAGCCTCAGACATCGTTCGCCCCTTTGTCAACATCATATTCCTCAGCATTCTCTCCTCATCGACCTGCAGATCTGTGAGAATACCTGTCATTAAGACCAGAATGTAGTCAACTAGAATACATGCCTCAGGAATGATGAACCGCTCCGCAGAGGATTGAGATATATCCCTCTCATGCCATGTGGGAACATTCTCGAGAGCGGGTGAGACTAGGCTTCTCATAATCTTGGCCAGTCCACAGATCCTTTCGCAGAGTTCAGGATTTCGCTTGTGAGGCATCGTCGAACTGCCGACCTGTCTCTCCTTTCCAAACGGTTCAAAAACCTCTCCCAACTCGGTTCTCTGCAATTCTCGAATCTCAGTCGCAATTTTGTCCAGTGTGGAAGCAATCACCGCAAGGAGACAGACTAGTTCGGCGT
This sequence comes from uncultured Candidatus Bathyarchaeia archaeon, assembly GCA_964347825.1. GTDB lineage: Archaea > Thermoproteota > Bathyarchaeia > Bathyarchaeales > Bathyarchaeaceae > CAYFZQ01. The sequence continues at coordinate 20,850 of CAYFZQ010000010.1, forward strand.
AACGGTCCCGCTGCACAATCTGCGTGGAAATCTCCGCCGATCTGATGCCTAGCCGTTTCATAACACGTTCTTGGATCTCCAACGCGTCAACGCCGAGACCAGCTTGAGTTCCCACAGCCCCACTCATTTTGCCAACAACTATCCGCGCTCTGCCATCACGGAGACGTTGGATGTGCCTCGCGATCTCCCGCATCCAAACCGCAAGCTTGAAGCCAAAGGTGATGGGTAACGCGTGCTGTCCGTGAGTTCGCCCCATCATCATAGTTTCCCGATATCGATCCGCCTTCCTGATCAACGTTTCTTCAAGGCTGTTCAGTCGCTTCTCAATCACTTCCAACGCTTCCTTTAGTTGCAGAGCTGTCGCAGTATCCAGAATGTCAGAACTAGTGGCACCAAAATGTACGTAGGCTCCGCTCGTTCCACAGACTTCAGCGAGCGCCTTGACCACGGACATTACATCATGCTTTATCTCACTTTCGATCTCCTTCACACGACTGAGCTTGACGTGATCAGTTGAAGCCAACTTGACGATCTTTGCAGCATCTTTCCGAGGGATATTTCCAACCGCCCCATGAGCCCACGCTAGAGCTGCTTCCACATCCAGCAACTTCTGCAGCCGATTCTTCTCATCAAAGATATTTCGCATCTCCTCAGTCCCGTATCTGCCCGTATCGATTGGAAGGATTGGCAACCACTCTCCCCTCTAGAGAGGTTACATAATAGCACATCGAAGATTAAGTTTTGTGCGCCAACGACAAGAATACGTTAGAAGAAATGTTAAAACCAGAGACCCGATCCTTAACACTTGTTCCATTCCAAACAAGGCGTCATCTCATGGAGACCATTCTATGGGTGCTCTAGCCGCCGCCGTCACAAAAAAGGAAAGAACCGCTACGCCCATCGTAGTCGCAATGCTCAAAGAATTGACGCACAGAGGAGCGGACAAGCACGGAGTCGCCACCGCAGATTCGCTGATAATTGCCGATTCTCTGGAAGAAATGGAACCAGAGAAACTGGATTCGAAAATCTCTTTGGGGCACAACTTCTCCCGCTTCTCTCCTAGAGACAAACCACAGCCAGTTCTAGGCGATAACTTCGCCCTGGTCTTTGAGGGTCGAGTTTATCCGCCGCCCATACTTTCGGAGGTCGAGGAAGTTGCAGAGATGCTGCAAGCTAGCCATCCAAGCGCACGTGCGTGCCAAAGGAAGGCTGACGCAGTTGTCACAAGATTCAACGGTTCATACGCATTTACCATTGCTTGCGCTGACACACTCATCGCTGGTCGAGACAGTCTAGGCGTAACCCCACTCTACTATGGCGAGAATCAGGAAACATTCGCTCTGGCTTCCGAACAGAAAGCCTTGTGGTCTGTTGGAGTCGAAGATACAAGACCCTTTCCGCCTGGGAATATAGCCGTTATCACCGGGCCAGGTGCTTCATTCAAACCTGTGAAACCTGTGACGCAGCCCCCATTGGAAGCGGTGGATATTGAGATCGCAGCGCAGCGCCTAAAGCGCATTCTGCTGAGGTCAACAAAGAAGAGAGTCTCAGGCTTTGCCAAGCTTGCAGTGGCCTTTTCAGGAGGCATCGATAGCAGTACGATAGCCGTTTTGGCTCAACAGTGCGGAGTAGAGGTTACTCTCTTCACAGTGGGTCTTGAAAATCAACCTGAGATTCAGTTTGCCAAGGCTGCTGCGGAGGCGTTAGGATTACCACTACATATCCAAGCTTACACCATGAAGGACGTCAAATCCATTCTTCCTAGGATCTTATGGTTAATTGAAGATCCAAACGTTATGAAAGTCGGCGTTGCCCTTCCGCTTTTCTGGGTTGCCGAGAATTCTTCCAAGCGGGGATTCAGAATTCTTCTGACGGGATTAGGAGGAGACGAGCTTTTTGGAGGCTATCACAAGTATCTCAGAAAATACAAAGGACACGGAGCCCCCGTTCTTCGGAACACTCTGTTCCATGATGTAGAAATGTCTCACCAAACTAACCTTCAGAGAGACAATAAGGTCTGCGCGTTCCACAAAGTGGAGCTCCGGCTTCCGTTCATGGATCACATTGTGGTTGACTTCGCCCTGGGCTTGCCAGTAGACCTAAACATCACCTCAGAGGAGGACCCCCTCCGAAAGAGGGTGCTCCGCCTAACAGCCCATCGACTCGGAGTTCCCACCCTAATCGTGAACAGAGCCAAAAAGGCGATACAATACGCCACCGGCGTGAACAAGGCCCTCCGAACATTCGCAAAGGAGAAAGGCCTAGATCCCCAAGACTACGTGGAAGAAACCTTCAGCAAAATCTACCCCGAGGCGAAGTGCAGTGGCTAGGACCGCCATAGTATATTCACCCAAGTACCTTGATCACAACCCTGGTCGAGGCCATCCTGAATCTCCAAAGCGCTTGAGGGCTATCATGAAGGAACTCAAAAGAAGTGGACTTCTAGAAAGTGGGGAGAGCGTAGTAGTTGAGCCTGATCCCGCAAGCACCGACGATGTAAGACTCGTGCACGAAGCCGACTACCTCCAGCTTGTCAAACGACTCTGTTCCTCAGGCGGCGGACTCTTAGATCTTGGCGACACCGTAGTCAGTCCTGAAACCTACGACGTTGCTCTCCTCGCAGTAGGCGGGACAGTGAAAGCGGTCAACCTTGTTATGAACGAAAAGTTTCAAAACGCCTTCGCCCTCGTTAGGCCGCCAGGACATCACGCTGGCGCGTACTATGCCATGGGCTTCTGCATTTTCAACAATGTCGCAGTCGCTGCTACGCATCTTCTTCGAAGCTTCAATCTTCAGCGCATCGCGATCTTGGATATAGACGCTCACCACGGAAACGCAACTCAAGAGAGTTTCTACGATACTAAAAAGGTTCTCTACATAGGTCTACATCAAGATCCTGCGGAATTTCCGGTAACAGGCTTTGCGGATGAGGTCGGTGAGGGAGAAGGGTTAGGATACACCGTTAATATCCCTTTTCCCTACCTTATTGGTGATGATACCTACCTTGAAGCCTTCAATCAAATAGCTGTCCCGGTAATCAAGCAGTACAAGCCTCAATTCATTCTCGTTTCCACAGGGTTCGACGGCCACTATACGGACCCAGTCGCAGAACTCACGTTGTCAGCTCTCAGTTACACCCAAGCTTTCAGCAAAATCTCGGAATTGGCTTCTCGATTCTGTACAGGGAGACTCGTAGCGGTGCTCGAAGGGGGGTACAGTCTTCGTCTTCTCGGAAAGATGACTACCGCAGTCATCGCCCAAATGGCTGGAGTCCCATACCAATTCCGCGACAAGCACGCAACAGCGGACCAAAGAATCCAGAGGCGTGCTAACAAGATTATCGACGAAGTGAGACATATTCAGTCTTCGTTTTGGAAAGTGTAAATCTGCTATCTGTTGACCTGGTGAGTGAAAATGACTGCTTGCTTGGACGCGTACAGGAAGATGAATAGCTAATCAGTGACTTCTATGGCGCCATTTGGACATTGAACCTCGCAAGCTCTACATACCAGACAATCGTCGTTGTTGACTACATGGGATTTTTCGTCCCCGAGTTCAAAGACGTCCACAGGACACACGTCAACGCAACTTCCACATCCATCACACTTTTCCTCGTAGACTTTTACATCAACCATGGAATGAACGATTCCTCCTCACTTTTGAATCCTAGTGTGGTGATTCATCAGGGATAAAAACATTTTGTGCCTAATGGAACTCCTCTCTTATCCTAAGAAGAACGCCTTGGATTGTCGTCCTTGCTCGTTTTCTTCTCTCTTCGTATTCTGAAACGAGCTTGCGATAGGCACTCTTGGAGATGCTTCCACTTCGATATCGTGCTTCGGCTCGCCGAAGATCCCTTTTGGCGCCCTCAAGTAAGGCTTCTGCAACCTCAACCTGCCCCATAATGTTGGCGTATCGCGGACCAGCTTCTCCAATCTCATCCCGAAGACCAGCCAGTTCACGAGAGAGAACAGAAAGCCGACCGTCCAAAGTCTTTTTGCGAATTTTGTACCGCCGCCTTGTCATCCTACCTTTACGTAACAGGTCGTCAATTGATTCGAGTTCCGCCGAAATCTTCGCCTTCTCGTCGTACGCGTCGACAAAGCTCCTGAGCGCTTCAGTAGATACAGGAGTTATCGGAACCACAGTCGGTCTTGGAGTTCTACGCCAGATGAGGACTGCCGAGCCAACCATAGTAACCAACAATCCCATCCACAGCGTTGGATAGAACGACGCCCAAAAAACGAATTGCTCATAACCAATGTCAAAACCAAAACCTTGGAATGGCGTGACATTGTAGAAAGTGAACGTTGCAGTCTGCTCAAGAGCGCTTTTCTCAACGATATCTGGGCTCGCGGAGGAGAGGCGAAAATTCGCGCCTTTGGGTAGAGTCACAGTTGTGACCGATTTTCTTATTGTCCAGTTGATATGTTCAAGGAAGCTGAAGGACAGTTGGAAGTTGGATTCACCCTGGCGTTTGACGTATTCTATCCAAGGAAGAGAATAACTCACTGTGAATTCTGTCCTGTTTCCTTGTTTCAGTACAGTCCGCAACGGAACTGACACGCTAACGTAACTGGTCTCGTTTTGAGCGACTGGTTCTACCGGATTGAGGCTACCTGAAGCGTCTCGTGCAAGGATGTTGTAGGCGCCTTTGGGTAGACGTATTGTTGTCCTTGTGAGGTTCCATACCGCTTTGTTGGTCAAATCATAAGAGTCGGATACAAGAATGCCCCCCCATTCATCTAATCTGATATCACGATGTGCTTCTTCCACGTCAAACATGAGAAAGTACTCGTGAGATGAAGGCGATCGCTGCAAGAAACTCAACCAACCAAGTTCACTTGTGAGCTTTTCTAAAGGGCGCTGCACGTAATTCAAGACGGTACGAGTTGGAAGCTCAGTCTTGTTGAAGTCTTGCCCACGCTCTTTCAGATGGCTGGTCCCAATATAGGTGGAGTGCGATGGCAAAACTATCGTAACATTACATGTAGAGGTATTATGAGTTAGGCTAGGAAACATTGGGAAACTGGCGTTGAAAAGAGCATTCTCCGGCTCTAGTTCAGGAACCCAAGAGGTTATGAGGTTAGAGAAAACAAAAACGACGGTGAAGTCGTAAGATTTGCCATCGGCAATATCAATCCCCTCTCCAAATAAGACGCTTGCTCCGTAGAAGCCTAGCTTCCCTAGTCCGACGTCAAGGTCCACAGGGATCTGTTCTTTCGGATCGGCGGAATCGTAGGCAAAACAGTAGTCAAGATTGGACCGGTATATGTACGGGAACCCTATGGAAAAGCTTTGCAGAGGCTCTACGTGTTCTCCAGGTTCGGTGGAAAGCCTTACAGTGTCGTTCACGACTACTAGTCCACCATTTTGAAGCTGCAAAACGTGATCTATAGTGATGTTAGCCGGCGAGGGCGTTCCAGTTTCAGCGTTTGCCAAACCTGAAGTCAAAGCAAAGAACAAGGTCAGGAGTAGTAGGGCAAAGAGTGGTAACGATGCTCTCTTCAAATTTACATCACATGCCATTGGTTCTTTCCTTAACTTGCGTATTATCCCTAAGGACATTTATTTATCTTTGTAAAATCGGTCAGTCGCTAGTCGTTCACTTCAACTTACGACTTGCTCAAAAGATCAGGTTCGCTCTGACAATTGCCTACGCCCAACAAATAACACCGTGTCTCAGTCCGCTGGCTTTGAAGATGGTGGTGGGTTTTGAGGCTTATGCCTTCTGGAATATTATGCCTCTCGTCTTCAGGAACAACACCGAGCCTAACACGATGATGATCATGAATCCAACGAGTAGCCAGAAGCCAGTTGTTGCCCAGAGTGCAGGTGGAAACTCATTGAGAGTGATTGTGACCGGCCTAGATGAGGTTACAGAGACAGAAGGAGTAGTTGCAGTCGTCGTGACTGCCGTAAGCCAATAGGTTGTGCTGTAATGAACCTCCAGAGTATACAATCCGACTACTGGATTATCGCTTGAAGGTAACTGAAACACAGCGTGTCCAGCGGAATCAGTCATTCCAAAGTCGTACACTATTCCGACATGTGTGTAGACGACAACGTAAGCACCATGAATAAGAGCTCCATTGCCCCCCAGAACGTTTGCAGTCAATTGATAGACCCAACATTTTATGGTATAAGGTCCATTGGAATCCACGTATTGCGATGTCTGCTGCACAAGTACGTCCTTCCACAGGATGGTGAAGGAGTAGTTTCCTGGCGGGACCTGTAGTAATTCGATAATTCCATTCTCGTCGGTGTAAAGCGGCAAAGCATTCGTAGTCCCATTGGGAAATCTAACATAGACTTGAGCTGTTGGCAGGGGAGTTTCCACATCGTCGACGACTTCGAAAGAGGGATCATAAAGTGTAACCGTTCCAATGTTGAATATGCGGGAAGCAAATTCGATGTAGGGGTTGAACGTGCCATACTCTAGGAAATTATAGTATCCGTTGTTGTCAATAGCTGAGACTTCTACAGTATAGTTTCCTAGCGCAGCAGTTTCAGGGTAGGTCCAGTTGACCTCATAGGTATTCAAGTAGTGGGTGTGCCAAAAGCCATCAGATATCCTCGTCATATCCACGTTGTCAAGAACCGGTTGTCCTGAAGGGTTAAGAATCGTTGCGTTGACTTTGTAGATGTCATATCCGCCGAAGGGATCAGTGACGTTAGCATGAACCACAACTCGGCGTCTATTCTGAGTCCAGTTGTGCTGGAATGTATTAGTCTCAGCGTGATTGACATCATAGGTTTTGACGGACACGGGCTTTGCGTAGTCTTCAAACGGAAGGATCACCTTGCTTGGGTACATGGGGGAATCATACCATATTCGACAGTCGGCAGACGCCCCAGGGTTTATGGTCACTTCGGCAAGTATCGTGGTGTCAACATTGAACGTGTGGGAGAGATCAGCACATGAAAGGTTGTAACAATACACAGGCACATTGATGTAGCTTCCTACTGTGCTGGTGACGGTTGGAGTAAGCTGTCCCGAAGTCCAAAGTTCAGTCCCACCTACGTTAATCTCCTTAAATTCGAGGTTGAAGCCGGTGGGGTGATATGCTGAGCTATTTGCCCAAACAAAAATTTGCCATGTACCGTTAGCCGTAGCTGAACCAGCAAGATTGGGATATAGGTAGAAGTCAACCACAATCTTGGGCAGCCCCACAGGTTTGAAGAGCGAATTGTTAAATGCTTCCTCATTCGTTCGATACTTGAACCATTGCGTGGTATTGAATACATAATGAGTCTCTGTTCCAGCAACAGAAACTGGGATATCTAAATAGTGCCAGTAGAATTGCATGGGTTTCGCCGTACTATAAGGTGCCGCCTTTACAACCGAAACCATCCCTATTGAGGAAAAGTGAAGAATGAGTGATACTACTAGAGTTCCGACCAATAACAAGGCGTCTATCCAGTTTATCTTCTGCAACGCTTTGCCCTCTTGCCCGTGTGATCAAGTATTCGTATTATCTTTTATGAATGGCAACTCTTGATCCTCAATCAATAATCGGTCTCGCCGCTTCACCTTTCAATCCATGTTCGCATGGTTTGCAGAATGGTGAGGCTTTGTTCAAGAACTTGTCGCGGTTAATGGCCGCCTTGCTTCAGGTAGTATCCGTCTTCCTTCTTTGCTCCGAAGCTTCTAACTCCCTTTTCTCTGAGTTGGTGTCTAAGTCTCTGAGCATAAGTGCGAGTGATCTCCCCTTGCTTTTCCAGATAATCAATTATCGCCGCTGCCTGTTGTTGCGTGTCGCATCGACGGATGAAGTCGATCACGTCAGGCATATAAACAGAAAATTTATCGGTCGAGGCGCTTTCTTCGGCGCTCACATCAGATCGAACCGAGTTTATGGCTACGCTTTGTCTTCTGCCGTCCAACTCTTTAGCTAGGCTGGGAAACATCTTCTTAAATCGTTTCCCGTCAATCTGCACTCCCATCGAAGCACCTTCCGTTGGTGTTCGGATTTCGGAATACTATATGTTACTCCATATTTTCTATGGATTGCCGATTATTTAAGTCCGTTCAGACACCCACAGTTTGAGCTGAACAGTAATAATTCACAACATGACTAGGAAAATATCGAAAGGAGTCGCACGATCCAACAAATAGCTCCCCCCAAATTCCCCTTTTTCGAGCTTTTGCAGAAACACCTCCCCTTTCAAATAAAGATGCTGTAGGGCAGTCTCCAACAGTGTTGGAAACAATCGACGTACAAGAGGGCAGACGACCTTAACTTGGCATGAATCTCTGCAGAGGTCTCTTTTCTAGGACTTCCTCGAGCTCAGAATAGTCCAACCCCGTGGCCGCGTCCCCATATATCTCGCATTGTTCGAACTGACCAATTCTGTCTGGATGCCGAACCACAACCTCTGCTTCATCGTCAGAAGAAAGAACGAGATGAACGTGAAAGGAGCTTCTCTTTCTACCCTTCTTGGTTACCGAGCGCCATCCAGAACTTGCGATTTTGAAGCCACTTTCCCGGAGCACGTCAAGAACATGTCTCACATCAAAGGAAAATGCCAGAATATCTATATCACTGTCTCTATAGGCTGTCCCCCTCCAAACACTTCCAACCAACCTCGGATCAAACCCCTTCAGCGCTTCCATAATCTCCAGCGCCTCCTTTCGCAGCCTAATCAGCAACTTGTGTCTCGAAACGCCTTCTTTCTCGGCAGCGATCTCGTCAAGTTCCTTGGCGACTTCCAAGTTGCTGGGAAGAATGCGCGCTCTCAGAGTTTTCGCCGCGCTCTTTTTCGCTTGTTTGTATTCCTTCTCCTGTGATTCGTAAAGGAGGATTGCGGCCTCTCGAGCAACTCGCTTTCTCAAATTCAGCGATCTCGTCTTTTCCAAGCCACTCTCCCCAGTCACCAGGCGTCGTAAAGCTCAGACGCATTATGCAGCAGTTCCTGGTTGGAAGACAAGTTTTGACTTTCGTATTCCCACATGACGCAGGGGAGCAACCTTCTTGGCTTCGTTGTAGATATCTGAAGCGATCTTCCCGAGGACAACCTCCTGTACAAACGAGTCGAAGTCAAGTTCGCTTGCCTTCTTCTCTACGACCGCCTGCATTATCGCTCGTATGGTCTGCTCTTGAGAGGTCTTGATGCGAGAAAGCGTGAAGACACTCACCGCAAGCCTCAGCTTGTATCCATCCATAGTTGCAACGTTGAACAAGCCATCAACCCTTGTTGTCCTTCGCCTCACCAGACTTCTCAGGTAGTCTCGGGAATACTCATGGCCCTTGAAAACGGTATGCGCTGTCTTCCCTTCCACACCATCAACTTGGAAATACATCTTCAGGTACTGATGCGCAAAATCGTCAGTCACATCATAAAGCGTGGAGTCTATGACCCTTCCAACAATTTTGGAAGGCTCATCAGCAGGCAGAGCCCCAAGTTCAACACCCCCAAAATATGGCGGCGAAATCACTGTGTACCAGCTCTTTCCACGCCACTTGTCCTTGATTCTCTTCCTTCTCTTTGAAGACACGGCAAATCTCCGTCGCAACTTGAAAGAGTTCACTTTGAGGTATTAAAATGTTAGTGTACAATCGTGGCTGCTATTCCAATTGGCTCATCATCAAGAACCAATCGAAACGAGTGAGCCAATCATCCTATCTGTTTCCTTCCCCCCATGTATGGTCTCAGGACTTCAGGAATCACAACTGAACCGTCTTTCTGTTGGAACTGTTCTAGAATGGCCATCATGGTTCGGCTTGTCGCCAAAGCAGTATTGTTGAGCGTATGGACGAAACCGGCTGGAGCCTGCCCCTTTTGCTCTCGATATTTTATGTTGAGCCTTCTTGCTTGATAGTCTGTGCAGTTGGAGTTGGAACCGATTTCCCTATATTCGCCGTCAGCCATCCAAATTTGGATATCGTAAGTCTTTGCTTGTACAGTTCCCGTGTCTCCGCTGCAGAGAACAGCAACTCTATGGTGCAGCCCCAAGTGTCGATAGAGATCCTCGGCATTTTTCTGCAGCTCTTCAAGTAACTTCCAAGAACGCTCTGGCAGACAGAAGATGAATTGTTCCACCTTGTTGAACTGATGCATCCTAAAGAGGCCCTTAGTATATTTGCCATGAGTCCCGACTTCCTTCCTGAAGCATGAGCTGGTTCCGACGAACTTCACTGGTAGATCTTTCTTTTCGATCACTTCATCCATAAAATAAGCGGCCAGTGGGTGTTCAGCCGTAGCCACAAGGTACAAATCCTCTTCCACAATCTTGTATAATTGATCTTCGAAGAATTCCAAGTCGGTGACGCCCAAGTACGGCTTTTTCCGCATCATGAAGGGGGGCTCTATTAGTCTATAGCCTCGATCTATCATGAAGTCAATTGCGTATCTCAAGATTGCACAATCTAGCAGAGCCAATTCTTCCTTCAGATAATAGAAACCATGGCCAGCAACCTTGGCCGCCCTCTCCGCATCTATTAGGTCTAGGTCGAGACATATCTGAAGATGGCTTTTGGGTTCGAAATCGAATTCCGGCCGTTTTCCCCAACTTCTCAAAACAACGTTTTCGGTTTCATCTTTGCCGATAGGAACGGACTCATGCAGAATGTTCGGCAGAGTCAACAGGATATCATCGGCTTTCTGCCGATAGATCTTTACGTTTTCTTCCAGTTCCTCAATTTTCGCCAGAATTCCCTGCGCTTCCTGTATTTTGCTGTCAACGGCTTTTCCTCTTTTTTTCAGGTTTGCGATCTCGTTGGTTAGCACCTTTCTTTTGTGTCTGAGCTCATTAGTTCTTGTTAGGAAACGTCTCCATTTTTCGTCATACTTGATCAAGTCTTGGAGCGTCTTGATCTTCTCAGTGGCACCTCTCCTTTTGAGATTCTCCACAACAACTGCGGGATTCTCCCGAATCAATTTTATGTCTAGCACAAAGATGCCTCGCTTGTCATGATCGTTCTCTGTAATCCGATGAGCATGGATCGTTGAACCGCTTACGTTTACCTATTCTCGCATATTTAACCCATATCACAGGATTCCAAGCGCTTCTGAACGTTTCAGACTGCGTGGACATGTAGCATCAGTGTCAGGGCAGAAAAAGCAAACTCTAGCCTTCTTTTGCGACCGAAAACGCTCTCTCCGCTACCGAGATACAAGACAACAAATCGTCCAGAGTAGCGATGAACGTCGACAATCCCTTTCTGCAGTTCACTATAGCCAAAACTGAAGATCCACGTCTTGTTGTTTCAACGATCAGCCCAGAGGGAAGCCTAACATTGTCGGGAGAGACAGCTCCCGCAACCGCCTTCGCCTCCTGTGCACGCTCATATGTGAGTCTAATCTTGGCCTCCAGGTCACCCGTTCTCCAGTTGTTCTTTGACAAGTTTGTCCACCGATTTCAGGAAGGATTCCAGATTTTCCACAGGCACTTGACCACCTGCGGCAATGTTGTGGCCGCCGCCCATTCCAGAGTGTCTCTCAGCTGCAATTCGTAATATTTCGCCGAGATCCAAACCTCTCTGGGTCAGAATGTCCAGAGTCCTTGCCGAGATCTTTGCCGAATCTTCTCCTTTGATTTTGCAGTAGGCGACTATGGGTTTCTCTAGATTTGCCACGGTTGTGGATAGGATTGTGGAAACGGCGCTGATCATCTTGTCGTTTATGTGGCCATTTCCTTTGGCTACGTATATGTTTTCAAGTTCTTCTATCCGTTTGGGTTTTTCGTTCAGCCAGTTCAACGCCTTCGCGATGGACCGTCTGTACTCCTCAAGCACCGTATTCGCTTCTTCGAGGGCTGCTCCTCTATCCCCTAGACATATCTGCGTTCCGAGACCTGCTTTGTCCATTCGTCCTGTTGCGTTAAGCAGGACGGTGAATTCTCTAGCGTCTCTGAGAGGGGTCGACTCCTCCTCGTGCGTCATGGTATACACGTTGCCAATTAGTCTCTTTTCGACATCTGTGGCCAAACCTTTCGACGCCAGATATTCGGCAAGCGCCGAAAATAGCCGCTTCTTCTCCTCGTCCGAGAGGTCTTTGAGAGCCCGCCATCTGTCTTTGTGCTTGGGAGTAATCTTTAGGTTGGTCAGGAAGGCTAGACTCTTATCCTCCTCCCCACTTATGCCGGGGATAAAGGGATTTGTGGTGAGAGCCAGGGCTCGATGTATGGGGCGTGTTTCTCTTCCGAAGAAGAGCAGGTCTTCTTCAACTTTGACGTATCCCATGTCTATAGCATCCTTGACTATTCTTTCGTTGACGCCTCCCAATTTCCTCTGATCGTATTTGTCTTGTATGTCCCCCAATGCCCCTAGCACGGCAAGACAAGCTAGATCGCCGTTCTCTTTGTCTAGGGTTTTAGCCACAAGGTACGCCACTCCTGCTCCGCTAAGATCGAGTGCACCGTCGATTCCGTGGAGGTGAGGGTTCACTTGAGTGAACGTCTCAGGAGCTTCGCTCACTGGTTGATGATGATCTAGAATGATGACGTTGTGGTCGGAAAATCCGCTGTTCAATATGTTTAGATAGCCGCTTCCGAGATCTAGAAATATTGTTAGGGGAGGCTTTTCGTTGGCCAGGTTGTGGATTATCGCTTCGTCTAGCCATCTCTCAATTCGAAGGCGAAATGTCGCGCCTAATCGGAATAACGCTCTTCCAATAATCCCCGCGGCGGCGAGTCCATCCGCGTCTAGATGAGAAGTCACATGGATAGTTTTGTTTTCATCAACGTTTTTCGCGATTAGTGTGGCGGCTTCAGATGCGCTCCTTAATAGACTCTCCATTTGCTCCTTTTCAACGGTCAACAGAGAACCTCAGAACTAGATCAGGGAAGCAGCCTTTGGTTCGTACTTCCAACTTGGCGGGAGCACCCCTTTACGTTTGTAGTATCTAGACAACTTGTGGATCTTGGCTTCCACTATTTGGAGAGCCCGCTTGTTGTGCAGGTCCTCCTTGTTCTTCTCAAGGTGAACCCGAAGACGACTGGCTTTTCTCAACAGGTTTTCGAAATCTTCAGGAAGGGCAGGGGCCGACCCTGCTTCTTTTAGGATCCCTGTTATCGTTTTCCCAGTGAGTGGTTTGGTCAGCGGAATGCCATGTTGGTCGCGGAGGATGGTTCCGATTTTCGCAGGAGAGTGCCCTTCCTTTGCTAGTTTCATGACCATGGCTTCCACCTCTTCTGGCTTGTACTTGCACCAAACAGGTGGTCTCTTGCTGACCGGTCTAATTGAGTGGGATTTTCCCCTGTGCTTCTTTGGCAATTCTTTTTCTCCTGAAGCTCTTTAAAAGCGGGAAGAGCGGCTATTTAAGAGCTTCGTTAAAGCTTGGATGTGTACCACTCAACGAATTTGTGTAGAGCTTGAGCGCGATGCGAATATTTGTTCTTCTCTTCGGTCGGCATTTCCGCGAAGGTTACATGACTGCTCGATGGTCTGAATATGGGATCGAAGCCGAAGCCAGAACTTCCTCGCTCCTTCAGGGATATTTCTCCGTTGATCCTGCCGTGAAAACATTTCGTCGGTTCCTTTGGACCTTTGAATACGACTGCGGAGCGAAACTGGGCGACCCTACGGTCTATGCCTTCCATCAGCTTTAGAATCCCTTCGGTTCCTATTGTTCTGCAAACGTAGGAGGAGTATGGTCCAGGGAAGCCTTTCAGCGCCTCGATGAAGAGCCCGGCATCTTCAACAATGATAGGTAAGCGACATTTTTCCACGGCGTCTGCGGCTGCAGCTTTCGCGATGTTCGCCAAGCTGTCGTCTTGGATCTCAACGGCTTCGATTTTGAGCATAGCCGTCGCGATATTGTATTCAGCTAGTATAGAACGCGCTTCAAAGAACTTATGATTGTTACTCGTTACGAAAAAGGCTAGCCTACCTTTCGGAAATTCAGCAGAAACGTTATGCTTCTTCAACCTGCTCTCCCAATCTTCCCACAATACTGTGGTATAGCGACAACCAGCTTTTGGCTATCTAGCACATAAGAGTTCCCATATCTTGCATGCATACAAGCATAACGTTTTGGCTTCATTTTCTTTCGGAAACATATCGGCCCCTCTTTTCTATCTCTTCGATCTTGTCTATCACTCTTTGTCCTGCTTCTCGCCCGACGGATTCGATATACCCGTTCTTAACTGCGTTGAAACTCTCCTTGGCGTACTTGTAGTGAGTGCTCTGGAGAGCTCTCTTCATGAGGTGTAGATCCACCCCTTTCGCTTCGAGTTCTCTTGATTGTTCACTCAATCCGAAGTCGACCAGGGCTATTCGATCATGTTGGGTCAGAATCATGTTGGAGGTTGTGAGGTCTCCATGGATGATGTCATGATTGTGGAGGCG
>CAYFZQ010000011.1:0-34576 GCA_964347825.1 uncultured Candidatus Bathyarchaeia archaeon
CTTAGTCTGAGGGGGGTCTATGTGTCTAGTGGGAGCGCGTGTACACGACTACTCTTACAACCGAGCTATATCCTGACCGCCATCGGAAGAGAGTTCGAAACGGCCCACGGCAGCATACTGATGAAGGTGACGAGAAACCATACTGATGATGACGTCGACTACGTCCTGAAGGTCCTTCCTGACGCGGTCAAGAGACTCAGAGGGATAAGCCCTACGAGCAGGTGACATGTGGAATGTCACGAGTTCCTCTGCCCTACAACAAAAAGCTCCTCGACCTCTTCAGAAACCCAAAGAACCTCGGCAGAATGGAAGACGCAACCGTCTCAGCTGTAGCTGGAAGCCCTGCCTGCGGAGACATGATAGCCGTTTATTTGAAGACAAGCAAAGATGAGACAGTAGAAAATGCAACCTTCGAAAGCTACGGCTGCGCCGAAAACATCGCTACGGCCAGCGTTTCAACAGAGTTGGTCAAAGGCAAGACACTCAAGGAGGCATGGAAGGTCGGTTGGAAAGAGGTTGCGGAGGAGGTTGGAGGCCTACCTTCTGTCAAGTTGCACTGTGGAATTCTATCGGTCGGCGCTCTGAGGAGAGCAATCCGAGAATTCTACACGAAGATGGATGAGAAGCCAAATTGGCTTCCTAACGAATTAACGCCAGAAGAGAAGCAAGCTTTGGAAGAGGAAGAACTCGTCAAGGCCTTGTCAAAGAAAGTCAGGGCCTTCTCAGAAAAAGCCCGAGGAAAGAAGGCGTAAAGATGCCCAATCAAAATACGCTGCTGCAGGAGTACGTGAGCAGACTCGAAGAAGCCTGTGGAGAAGGTCGCGACTTTGTAGTCATTCTGAAGTATGCTAAGAGAGAGGAAGCTATCAAACGGATACTGGCAAAATCCACGGTCGAACGCGTGCTTTCAGGCGTCTTAACCAAGGCGCGATACAAAGATATCGAGATCAGCGTCTTCATAACTGGAAAGCTCCTTCTTAAAGATCTGAAGGGACGAGCGGTTGCCGAGAGACTCCTAGCGCAGTTATTGTCTCCGAATGATGGAAATGCGGATTCCTAATTTGCTAAAGACTGCGCTATCTTCTCGACGGCAGACACGAACTTGCCTATTTCTTCTTTTGTGTTGTAGAAGTAGCCTGAGGCTCGAACGGTTCCGCGCTTGTGGATAAGATTCTTCGTGAGCGGAAGCGCACAGTGATGGCCTGAACGAACCATAATATTCGCCGAGATATCGAGCGCCAAGGCTACATCATGAGGGTTCAGGTTGCCTACATTGAAAGGTACGATCGCAACTCTATCTTCGGGTTCGGGACCATAGGTCTCAACCTTCGAGATCTCGTTTAGCCCTTCATACATCTGCTTCGCAAGCCTGCGTTCATGGTTCACAACGTTTCCCATTCCGATTTTCTGCAAGTAGTTTACAGCAGCTCCTAGGCCAATGATCTCTGCGATAGCAGGTGTTCCAGCCTCAAACCGCATGGGCGCCGCATCGAGTCCATAATAATCAAGGCCGACATCAGTAGTTCCTCCACCGATGCACAAAGGTTCAACTTTCTCTGTCAACTCCTCTCGAATGTAAAGGACACCTATTCCAGTTGGTCCACACATCTTGTGACCGCTGAAGGCCAAGAAGTCGCACCCTATCTTCTGAACATCTACTTTCATGTGCGGAACCGACTGGGCGGCATCGATGAGGACGAAAGCTCCATGTTCATGTGCTATGTCAACTATCTCCTCAACTGGAGTTACAGAACCTAAGACGTTGGAGACATGGGTTATAGCCACTAGCTTGGCCCCTTCATCCACTACCTTCTCAAAATCATCAGGATCTAGTAGTCCACGCGAGACAGGCTCGCGGGGTCTAACAACTTCTAGTTCGACGCCAAAGCGGTTTTTCACTCGTAGCCAGACAATAAAATTGGAATGATGTTCAAGAATCGACGTGATGATTTTGTCCTCTTTCTTCCACTCTAGACCTTGAGCGATGGTGTTTATTCCTTCACTGGTATTTCGAGTCATGATGATTTCCGAATCTGACTTCGCGTTGATGAAATCTGCAACTCTGGTGCGTGCCTTGTCAATCTCTTCGCTGGCTCTTTGGGATAGTCGGTGGACGCCTCGTCCTACGTTGCCCCTGTACTGATGATAGTATTCCAGCATCTTTTGAAGGACAGGTTCCGGGGTTAGACTCGTCGCAGAGCTGTCCAAGTATATTACACCAGTCTTTAGGATAGAGAAATCATCTCTAGCTTTATGGACGTCGAGCAAACCGTATCCTCCCGATATTTAGAACGCTTCTAGGGCTTAAACGTCTTGTTCCATGCAGGTTTGAAACATCACTCTAGCCGGCGACTATACGTTTCCCCTCACGACATGGCAAGACTTATCAGAAGACGCAGAAGAAAGTGCGCTAATGGTGGAACGGCGGATCAAGACTTTGGAGCAAACCTACCGAAACGTAAGGATTGTTGTTGTCACCGACGACATCACCAAGCAGGAAGTTGATGCCATCGTGAATCCTGGGAACAGCCTTATGATAATGGGCGGCGGCGTTGCAGGGGCAATAAGGCGAAGTGGCGGAAAGCAAATCGAGCATGAGGCGATCAGAAACGCGCCTGTCTCAGTTGGCAAGGCGGCGGCAACAGGAGCTGGGCAATTGAAAGCGGGGCACGTAATTCACGCACCAACCATGAGACGACCAGCTATGCGCACCGACACAGAAAACGTCAAGCTAGCAGTAAGAGGCGCTTTAGAATGCGCTGAGCGACTGGCGATCCAGAGCATAGCTTTCCCAGGCATGGGTACGGGCGTCGGAGGTCTCAGACTTGACGAAGCAGCTACAGCTATGCTGGAGGAAATCAAGACTCACATTGACCTAGGTACATCCTTGAAAGAAATAATCTTAGTTGGATTTTCAGCAAGTGCTGCTCAGACCTTTGAGCGGGCGGTCGACATTTCCATGCGCATTCATGAATAGTCTGTCTTTTGATTTGTCGTACAGATAAGGGAAAGCACAAAGGAATTCGTAAGAATTGTCGTAAATCGGTTCCGAATTGTCGTTTTGCAGAAAACTTGGCTGCCGGTATCCGACAGGTTTTAATACCTCCTCAGCATAAGCATTTAGGTAGGGCTAGGTTATGTCGGATTCTAATGGGAAGAAACCGGAAAGTAGAGAGGAATTCGCGGATCTACTTGCTGAAGCGAAGCAAAAAGAGCGGGAAATGAAGAAAGCCATGAAGAGCCGCTCGACAAAACCGACAATAACTGGGACAGCCGAGATACTAGGTGTACATCGAGACACGCTCTATAGGTGGATGAAAGAGTTTGATGTAGACTTTGAAGAGGTAAAGGCGGCGAAACCTGGGAAGGCAAAGAGCATTGAGAAATTGGGCGAACCCATCTACTTGATAGGCGAGGCGTTAACTGGAGAAGGGAACGAGGTGGCCCACGTCGATTTGATAATCGGCCATAAGGACGGGCCTGTGGGCGAGGCCTTCGCCAATGGCATGTCAAACCTCTCAGCAGGCCACACTCCCCTGCTGGCAGTTATTAGACCGAATCTTCCTCCGAAGCCGCACACGCTCCTCGTGCCCAAGGTCACCGTGAAGAACTTTGATGACGCTGGCAAAATATTCGGCCCTGCCCAAGCTGCCGTGGCCAAAGCGGTTGCCGATTCGGTAGAAGAGGGCGTCATACCAACCGAGAAGATTAACGACTGGCTGATCATAGCGAGCGTTTTCATCCATCCAGAAGCTAAGGACTACAGAAGGATCTACCAATACAACTACGGTGCCACCAAACTGGCTCTGAAGAGAGCCCTAACCCAATATCCTCCGCTCGACAAGATCATGTACGACAAAGACCGAGCACGACATCCCATAATGAGCTTCAGAGTTCCGAGACTGTGGAGACCACCCTATCTCCAGATCGCCCTCGACATCCCGAGCCTTGAAAGAACAAAACAGATCATAAGCCAAATGCCGAAGAGCGACAGAATCATCCTCGAAGTCGGCACCCCCCTGCTGAAGAGATACGGCGTAAAAGTGATTCGCGACTTGAGGGAACTAGCCAAGGATGTATTCATAGTCGCTGATCTGAAGACTCTAGACGTGGGCAAAGTGGAAGTCGACTTGGCCTTTGAAGAGACAGCAGACGCAGTAGTAGCTTCAGGACTTGCAGCGCCAGAAACACTGGAAAAATTCATCTATGAAGCAAAGAGACTCGGCATATACGCATCAATAGACACGATGAACGTCGAAGATCCCGTCCAAAAGTTTCACTCTCTCAAGGAATTCCCTGATATCGTAATCCTGCACCGCGCCATAGACGTGGAAAAGACCGGAAAACCGCGCTGGCACCTCGTTGAAGAAATGCGAGACAGCTTCAAAGATAGAAAGTTCTTGATAGCAGTTGCTGGCGGGATAACCCCCGAATCAGCGCCTGACGCTCTAGCGCGTGGAGCAGATATAATCATCGTTGGACGATACATCACGCAGTCAAGAGACGTAGAACGAGCAGTCAGGGAATTCTTGGAATGCACGAGGACAATGAAAGAAGACGTAGACCTGTTTAGAGTGCACGTGGAATAAACGCAATTGACTATGGTCTCTTAGAAAAAGAGCGGCAAGCTGCTTCGGACTTCTCATCTTGGAAAGCGAGTAAAGCTTGCCCTCTCACCTATTTCCTAAAGCTTCACTAAGCAGCTTCTGCATCTCTTTCTTATCATTATCCTCTGCATTGTCAATATGACGCAGAAGAACTAATACGACACTTGGAAGTAAGAGAACAAGGCTCACAATGCCGAGTGTGGTAATCATATAAATTGTCTCCTAGTGATATTATCTTATATCTTAATATATGAATTCTTTCTACACTCGCTATATATCAGAAAGCGAAATATCACCTTTTTCGATAGCTTTATCTGAACCCCAGAATAATTTGAACAAAAGCCGCCAACCCTTTCAGGGGGAGGCGAGAATTATGAGGACGAAACTAGGCGCCACAATCTCCTTGCTTCTGCTGCTTTCTATCCTCATCGGCAACAGCCTAGCCTCAGCTGACGCCAACGAACAGAACTTGGGCTATGTAGTCCGTATGAGTGTCACCTTCTCCAATAACGGAGCGGAAGTCTGGACTCTAACTGAAGAAGACAAAGCGATCAGTCTGTTCATGAATAACACCTGGCAGACAGTTCAACTGACGAATTCCTCCTATCCAATAGAACGACTGGAGACAGATAAAGACGGAAACCACCTTGCAACTTTACACTTTCCAGAATCAGAAATCGGAATAGGTGGCAACGCAACCTACACCGTTACATACAACGTCGTTTCGAAAGCTCGTTCGTTGCCAGCCATAAATGAAGAGGCGTCAGGGCGGCTTCTAGATATCACAGAGGATGTGAAAGAAGAATACTGTAAAGCAGAAGAGAACTGGCTCATCAATGATACAGAACTCTATGAATTAGCTCAGAACCTGAAGAAGAATGAAACAAACGTACTCACAATCGTCAAGGAATTCGTTGCTTGGATCAGCAGCAATATCCAATACGAGACACATGATCTACCTTGGTATGCCAATGAAACTTTCAGTGAGAAAAGCGGAGACTGTGACGATCAAGCAATTCTGCTGATAACTCTGTGCCGTATCTGCCAAATACCTGCCTACCTGCAAGTCGGATGCATATACTTACCGGACGTCGACTATCTGGAAACCTACTGGCAGAACCATGTTACTGTAGTCTCAAAAGGAATTGGATGGCACGGTTGGGCCTTGGTGTATATTCCGCCGTGGGGATGGCTCCCGGTTGACCTTACTTACGTGACAGCGCCAGGAGGACTACGTGCTGATCCTCTCAACGCGATCAGAGGCGCTGCAGTGACCATGCAGACGGTGATCCAGTACATGAACGTTAGCAAGACCGATTATGTCGAATCCTCGATGAGATACAAGGAATTCCTGCTGAGACACCGGTTCCACATCTATGAGATGGATGAAATGATCTCAGTAGCTCCTATTGATTTTCCGGATGATACTTTGTGGAAGTTGCTGCCTCTGGTTGTTGGGGCAGTGGCATCACCTGCAGATGTGGCTGCTATTGTCAGCTTCGTCTATTCAGCAACAAGGAAAAAGGAATCCCACGCGATCCAAGCGGAGACTAGTCAAACACTCCTCGCTGTATTCTCTTTTTGATACCATATGTCATCGAAATCTGACTTTCATCACTTGAATTATGCGGCGTGGAAATTGGAGGTTCTCAAGATAACGCGCTATCGAATATCTTTCAAAACAGAAGTAGTCCAAGCCCTGATCGAGAGAGGAAACGAGTTGAAGAGAGACAGGAGAATACGTGACTACGATGATTGGGCACACTTGATGTGGGTGTTGAATAGCAAGTACCGCGAAATGACTTCTGACGCTTCTGGCTAGTTTCCCCTCCAAATACGCATGTTTGCTGAAAATCACCACGAGATGGAATGCTTAATAAATGGAGACCTCCATTGAGTTAGCATCTCGAAGCGGGTTTCAGAAAAGGAGCAGACTCCGTCAATGGCAAAATTCAAAGTGATCCTCTCAGATCCAGAAACAGGCGGATCCAAATCTGTCGAGTTAGATGGCGCCCGGGCAGTTCCCTTGGTGGGAAGAAAGCTTGGAGAGACAATCGATGGTTCCGTTGTCGGCATGGGAGGGCGCAGTCTCAAGATAACTGGTGGATCTGACAAGGACGGGTTTCCCATGAGACCAAACATCCATGGAGGCGTCCGCGTCAGCGTAATTCTGAGCGAAGGCGTGGGGTTTAACCCTTCCAGAGACGGAGAACGGCAGAGGAAGACTATCCGAGGAAGCGTAATCACCGAAGATATCGTCCAGATAAACATGAAAGTCCTTGAAAAGCCGAAGAAACCCAAGAAATCAGGGAAAGCGACAAAATCCAAGAAACCCAAAAGACGAAAAGAACAGGTAAGTGAAGCAGCTAAAAAGGCTGCAAAGGCAGACTGACATCGTACGCACCAAAGCGCAGGGACAGTAATCATTATAAACAGACTAACGTAGATGACTCCCCATGCCAAGCAAAGTCCATTGCGCTCACATCCTTGTGAAGACCGAGAAAGAGGCAAACTCTGTTCTGGAGCGATTGAAGAAAGGAGAGAGGTTCTCAAGCATTGCCAAAGAAGTCTC
The DNA here is from genome assembly GCA_964347825.1 of uncultured Candidatus Bathyarchaeia archaeon. Taxonomy (GTDB): domain Archaea; phylum Thermoproteota; class Bathyarchaeia; order Bathyarchaeales; family Bathyarchaeaceae; genus CAYFZQ01. Next base: position 7,180 of record CAYFZQ010000011.1, read on the forward strand.
GCTATGTCCATCAAAGAAACGCGGGGGAGACCTCGGAACGTTCAGCAGAGGAAAAATGGTGAAAGAATTCGAGAAAGCCGCCTTTGCCCTTCAGAAGGGCCAAATCTCGCTCATTGTCAAGACTAAGTTTGGATACCACGTGATAAGACGGCTTGAATAGAGCAAACGCAGAGAGTACCCAAAAGTGGTTCTTGACTACCATTCGCCTTCGTAGACTTCGTTCTTTATCCGCACTATCCGCTCGGCGTCTCTCTCCTGACTCGAGACCTTGTCAGTCATTATTTGCTCCACCTCTATCTCTTCTATTCTCGTTCTATCTCTTCTTGCGGAACAGAACGGTCTGACGCACTATCAACAGGCTTCCTTAAATCCATTACGGACCGAGAATATGAACCAGCATACAACAGGACCTTGTTTGGGGGTGTGCTGGACCAGACGCAACAGGGGGCTACGTGTGCAGCTAGATGAAGCGCGAAGCAAAACTCTGAGCAATCTCTCTAGCCTTTTCCTGCGCCGGTTCTGTGTAAGGAGGGACAGAAAACCTTTCTTGGCGCGCAGGGCTTCTAACTTCATCAGCTGCACACATTTTCCTTTCCCCTTCAATTGCAGAGATCAATTCCTCTGCTACCCGAATCAACGCATTAGTCTGTTTGTCCGTCAACTCTTCTCCTCTTCGTTCTTCGAGCTCTTTGATGAACTCGTGGAGGTTTCTAACAGCTTTTCGGCCGTGTAGTCTGCGAACGTCGGGGAATTCGAAGGGCTCCAATCGTAACGCTCCTCCTTCGCTATGTACTATTCTCACACGGTTCTATGGCAGTTTCGAATGTTGTATCGTTACTACTGAACGACGCATGTACACCAGCATTGAAACGAAGATTGGCTAAATGAATTGATTGCGAACCAGCTTTTGAATATTCATGTCAAATGTGGTTGTAGATCTGTCCAACGGACCATTCAAGTATTGAAGCGGTTGTTTTGTTTGACACATAAAATGCGAGAAATAGGAAAATCTCAACTCGTTCCATAGTCTCTTCAGGTGAATGACGATCTACAGGATACATTCCACTCCGCAGCGTAGATCCTAAAGGTTTATGAATTGACAAAAGGCATCTATATAAAGCACATTTATATGGAGAGATGAAACATCCCCTCGAAGAACATGACTCTCCCTCAACAACCGGAGGTAAACATTGGAACCGTTGGCCATGTGGATCATGGAAAGACCACATTAGTCGAAGCTTTAACTGGGGTTTGGGCAGCTAGACACAGTGAGGAGTTGAGACGTGGCATTACCATCAAGCTTGGCTACGCAGACGCCCCTATCTACGAGTGCCCGAAGTGCGAACCCCCACGGTCCTATTCCACAGAGCCAGACTGTCCGCGTTGCGGCACTCCTGGAAAGTTCATTCGAGCAATTAGTTTCGTAGATGCCCCGGGTCATGAAGCCTTAATGGCGACGATGCTCTCTGGAGCAGCGGTTATGGACGGGGCAATATTAGTGATCGCAGCGGATGAGCCTTGTCCACAACCCCAGACTCGAGAGCATCTCGCTGCCATCGAGATCACGGGAGTAAAGAACCTCATAATTGCCCAAAACAAAATCGACATCGTCGACGAAGGGCGCGCCGTGGAAAACCACCGTGAAATAGTTGAGTTTGTGAAAGGAACCGTGGCAGCGAATGCCCCTATCATCCCCATCTCTGCACAGCATTCAGTGAACATCGACGTCATCCTTCAATCCATACAAGAAATCATTCCAACGCCCACTCGCGACGTGACAAAGCCCCCTAGAATGCATGTTGTGCGGTCCTTTGACATAAACAAGCCGGGGACTCATGCAAAAGATCTGGTGGGCGGCGTGATTGGCGGGACCATTTTTCAAGGGAAATTCACAGGCGGAGAAAAGATTGAGATCCGGCCTGGAGTCCGGGTTGAAAAGAAAGGAAAATCTCTCTATGAACCCTTATTCACCGAGATTGTTAGTCTTCGGGCGGGGGGACAAAGCGTCAAAGAAGCGCGAAGCGGAGGACTTGTTGGCGTTGGAACTCTCTTAGATCCCTCGCTGACGCGAGCAGACGGGTTAACCGGCAATCTTGTTGGAAAACCTGACATGCTGCCCCTAACAAAGTCTCAACTGACCTTGGAGACGCATCTTTTTGACCGCGCCATAGGAACCAAAGAGCTCGCAAGAGTCGAGGAGATTCACCCGAAAGAACGGCTCCTTCTCGATGTTGGCACAACGATTACGACGGGAAGTGTCATCGCTACGAAAAAGGAGAGCGTGCAAGTACAGCTAGCTAGATCTGTGTGCGTCGAAGAAGGCGCTCGAGCTGCTATAAGTAGAAGAATAACTGGTAGATGGCGATTAATCGGCTATGGCATCATAAAGCATTGACACTCACAACCTAGAGAAGGTTTTCTGGTAAGGACTTTGGCTACAAGAGTAATTTTGGACTCAAATTTCCTCCTGGTCCCATTCCAGTTTCGATTGGACATCTTTGAAGAACTGACAGCACTCCTCGGTCAACGGATTGATCCTGTTATCCTTTCTCCGACGTATGAAGAACTCGTGAAAATCGCCGAGCGGGGCGCTCCCAAGATGCGTAGATACGCGTCGTCGGCACTCGTGCTAACCAAGAAATGTCGCTTGGCCCCTGTCGATCGGAGAGCTGAGGAGAGCACCGACGATGTCATCATCCGAATTGCAGCGGAATGGAAGATCCCCGTGGCTACAAACGATCGAGGCCTCAGACGACGGTTGAGGGACGTTGGAGTAGCTGTCATCTATCTAAGGCAGAAGTCCCGTTTAGAAATTGATGGCACCATTCCTTAGCTTTCAAAGCAGAGTTTGAATCACACGCATCTCAGACAAGAATGGCGAGAAGTTCTTCGAATTCTTTGAAGATTTCCTCAGAAAGCAAGACTATGCTGCCATCGTTTACTATGCAAGTCATCCTGCTGCCATATCTATTGTCGAAAGAGACGTTGGAGAGAGGGCTCCCTCACAAAGCAAAAGCGGCACGGCTTCTGTCCTTGGCTAGGCATAGGGTAGCCTCTCTTCACAAGCAAGATAGTAAGACATGCTGCTTTCCTTGTTGTTTTTTCTGTGAATCGAGACTTGAGAAAAGAGCGAGAGGTATGTAGCTTTCCTTCATCATCTTGAAATATGTGGTCGTGTCAGCTTCTACCAGGGGTTAGCTTGCCTAGAATCACTTCTCTGCTAAAACTCAGAAAGGATGCCTCACTCACAGAAGAGGATTCCGAGGGTAAATGCGAGAAATGTGGTAAACGATCAGCAACAGGTCAAGATGGTCTCTGCGCCCAATGCAGATTCAGTGATGTTCTAGCCCAACTGACCGAGAAAAGACAGAGCTGAGCAATAGCTCCAGATCTCAACCGATCACCACAGCCACTCTGAATGCCCTTCTTTACGTTAGGAAACAGCAGGGAATGGGCACCTAGGCGTTCATGCATGCATCAAGTTCCACTAGGCTCCTGTCATCAAAGCTACGGTAGGGTTATATATCCTACAGTATTTATGTGAGGCAAAGTCCCGTTGAAAAACAGAAGGTAGCGTTCCTTGATAGGTCTAGTCCAGTATTCACTTTTTGGTGACGAGACTGCTATCTAGGTGTGGAACATGTTCAAGATTGTCACTCTGAAGGATACTATCCGTATTCCACCAGAAGCGTTTGGCGAACCCATCCAGACCGTGGGGCGTGAGCAGCTCAGAATGAAATATGAAGGCATGGTTGATTCGGAGCTAGGCTATGTCGTAGCTGTGACGGACATCGAGGTCAACCCTGTTGGAAAGATCGTCCCGGGAGATGGGGCGACTTATCACCGAGTCGCATTCTCACTCCTTACCTTCTACCCAGAGGTTCAAGAAGTCGTTGAAGGAGAGGTAGTTGAGATAGCTGACTTTGGCGCCTTCGTACGAGTAGGACCTATCGACGCTTTGCTTCACGTTTCCCAGCTCATGGATGATTACATTTCTCATGATGAGAAACAAGGGGTGCTTATGGGTAGAGAGACGAGGCGACGGCTCACGACGGGAGATCATGTGAGAGTCCGTATCACCGCAGTCTCGTTGGGGCACGGGGGGAGTTCCGGAAAGATCGGGGTCACGGCAAGGCAACCCTTCCTAGGGAAGCTGGAATGGGTCAAGAAGGATGTGGAGAAGCTAACGGCCCGTGAGCCCGAGAAAACGGAGAAGAAGACTGAGAAGCCACGGAGCGATGAAGATTGAGTGAAAAAGCATGCCGCGAGTGCCATCGCCTCTCCACAGAACCTGTCTGTCCAAACTGTAAAGCAAGGGACCTGAGTGATGACTACACCGGTCTATTACTAATCTTTGATCCCGAAGGATCTGCTATAGCCCGAGAGATGGAGGTGAAGAAGAAAGGGCGCTACGCGCTACGCGTAAGGTGATGCAAATACGTCGGCTTACGCCTAAGCTGCGGAAGGAATTGAAAGCGCCTCTAGGGCTTCTGATTCGCGGATCCTCTGAGGAAACCACTAAGGCGCTAGAGGGGCTGATCGAGAGGATGAAGCCTAGACAAATCATTTCTGTCGGTGATGTGGTTTCTGAAAACATGATTCGAGCTGGGATACGTCCACAGGTACTCGTTGTCGACAACAAAGTCATGAGAACGCCTATAGACCCGATTGACGTCGATGTGGACCAGACTTTGCATGTGGAGAACCCTCCTGGAACACTAATGGATGAGACGTGGAGAGTTGTGAAAGAAGCAATAGGGTCGGAGGGAACTACCAAGGTGGTAGTTGACGGTGAGGAGGATTTGCTGGTGCTAGTGGTTGTGTTATGTGCTCCTCGACGTTCTTTGGTGGTCTACGGACAACCTGATGAAGGCGTGGTGGTCGTGAACGTCACGGAAAAGACTATAGGGAGAATTCGTAATGTGATAGACGAGATGGAGGTGTGCCAGTGAAGGTCAAAATCATCTCTAAGAAGCGGAACCCTCTGCTGAAGCGGAGAGAAGTCGTGTTCCAAGTTGACCACAAAGACGTCGGGAGCACTCCACCCCGTTTAGACGTAAGAAAGGAGCTTGCTTCCATGTTGAAGAGCGATCTTGAGCTTGTATACGTCAAGAAGATGGAGACCAAGACGGGGACGATGGTAGCGACGGGAGAAGCCAACGCCTATGACAGTGCCGAACATGCTAGGCTGGTGGAACCCGAATACATCATTGAGCGGAATCAGCCTCATGAGAAACCCGAGGAAGTGGTAGCTGCGGAGCCAGAAGAAGAGAAGCCTGAGGAAAAAGAAGAAGCGGCGAAGAAAGTTGCTGAGACCGCTGAAAAACCAAAGGAGAAAGCCAAACAGGCCGTCCCTACTGAAAAACCAAAGGAAGCGAAGAAGGAGGGAGAGTCTGAGTGAGCAAAGAAGCCAAAAAGCGCCCTGAGCAACCGGAGGAGAAGCCCGAAGCAGCAGCTGAGGGCCGAGAAGGCGTAGAGACCGCTGAAGACATTGTTGATGAACCTGCGAAGGCCGAAAGAGTTATTGAGAAACAACCTTCTGTGCCCGCTGTTCCGAAGGTGAAGAAGAGTCGAAAGGTTTCATCCTACTACAAGGTTGGAGAAGGGCTTGAGAGATTGCGACCTTTCTGTGAGCGTTGTGGCCCGGGTTACTTCATGGCTGACCATGGTGATCGCTACGCGTGCGGACATTGTGGGTTCACCCGGTATAAGCAGCTTGAGAAGAGAGATGAGTGAAGCCCTGGTGGCGTAGAATATGGTTCAGGTGAGTGTCTTCTTGAAGGAGATTTCAGCAGAAAGATTTTGGGACGTTGGAAAGCGAATTCCACCGGTGAAGGTGGCTACAAATCTCAATATTGTGGGCATGGAGGAGAAGGATAAAGATATCCTCGAGTTTCCTTTTGTCTTTGCCATCAATTACACACCAGGTGTAGCGCAGATCAGTGTCAAGGGAAGAGCTCGCGTGAGTGGCAAAAAAGAGGAACTCAGGAAGATCCAAGATGCGCGGAAAGAGAAGAAACCTCCACCTCCAATTGTCATGCAGTCCATTTCGAACGTGGTGTTCCTGGAGTCCGTCATTGTCTCCCGCAGCCTCAATATTCCACCACCTGTTCCGCTTCCAAGAATTCCCTCTACCAAAAAGAAGAAACTGCCGGAGCCAAACTACCGCACGTAGCCGGTAGAGGAATCGTTGCTAGAACCCAGTTTTCGCCGTTAGCAACCTTCTCAACGGTAGGTGGCGAGCGCCACCTGAAATAGTGAAAGGTTGTCTTGACTATTTTACTCGGCGGATTTTTCGAGCTACTTCAGCGGAACATACATTGATGACCTTGAAGCACCGATTCCCGGCGTCCCGTGCTTAACGGGCTTGTTGGTAATCGCAAACTCTCCGAGATAGTGTCCAATCATCTCGGGCGCTATCTCAAGTGCGGAGAAACCATTCCCGTTGTGAATTAGGACGGTCACGCCCACCATCTCAGGAAGAATCACCATATCCCGAGCGTGCGTCTTTGCGACCGGCTTCTCCTCTTCACCTACAGACTTCTTGGCAATACGAATATTCTCCAAGAGAATCCGCTGCTCGCGGGTCAAGCCCCGTAACAGACTGCGCCGTTGACGAGAAGGTAACAGACGAATAAACTCATCCATAGACATACTCTCCAATTCCTCCATCGTACGGCCACGATACGTGAATTCTCTAGGCACTCTTTGCACCCACGATCATTGACTCGCGGAACTTTATATAAGCATTCCCGAAATTCATGCCTGGTCTTATCTTCTCTTCTTCCGTCTACGACCCGTGCTCCTCGCAGCCACCAAACCCACTTTTTTTCCAGGTGGAGCACCTCGCGAAACGGTTGTCACCTTTCCCCCACCGCGCTTGCTACTCCCATAAGGATGTGAAGCAGCAATCATGGCCACACCTCTGGTGCGCGGGTAAACTCGCCCCTTGGATTTCATTAGATGGAACTTACTACCTGCCTTCAAGAAGGGTTTATCCACACGTCCCGCCCCAGCGACCACTCCAATAGTCGCCAAACACAAATCATTGAGATAACGGGTCTTCCCCGAAGGAAGCCTTACCATTGTTCCCTCGGGAGTGTGCGCCACTACGGTCATGTAAGAACCCGAAGAGCGAGCAAGCTTTCCTCCATCGCCCGGAGAAAGCTCTACATTGCAGATCATCGTTCCCTCAGGAATCCTCCCTAAAGGAAGAACATTGCCGATGTCCACTGCCGCCTTGCGGCCGACTTCAGTCGACTGGCCTTCAGAAATACCTTCTGGGACCACCGCATAATAGGTCTCACCCGTGTCAAGCTCCACAGAAGCTAAAGGAGCACCCCTTCCAGGATCGTGAGTAATCTCTGCGATCCTAGCATGAACAACTCCCTTCAACTCCTCTTTGGATGCCGCTGGATACTTCACCGGAGCTACCCTCTTGTGGGTAGCCGCGCGAAAAGTCGGCGAACCTCTACCACGTCTCTGAACACGGATCCGCTTACCCATTGATGGTGCCTTCTCCTGTGGAACAATCAGGTTCTACAGAAAGCGCCTTTTAAATACTTTAGGGTCCATTCAGCGCGGAAGATGAAGCTAATTCACTTGTTGCGCGCCCGAATACAGAGTCAGCGTGGTTGGGTTTTGATGCATACATCATCTTCATGATTTTTTTTAAATTATTGATATGCCCGTGCGCATTGAATCTTTTGATAATATCATCCATAGTCCTGGAGCGGCGTGTGCGTGCGTATTCTCTCTTTCCTAAGGGGTAGTTCGAGTTCGAGATACTGTTGGTTATACATTTTCTCTATTCGTAGGAACCGTTTTAGTCCCTTCTCGGTCTTTTCCTTGAAAATATGTATTTCTCCTTGAAACAGGTCCAGAATCGCTTGAACTTCTTGCGGCAAATGCATGTGAGAGTTCATTACCGCGAGTATTGTGAAGCCTCTTGCCTTGAATCTGGGAAGAAGTGCAGCCAACCATTTCCGAGTAATAACGGGTTGATGTTGTAGCAGGACGTCTGAAACGATCTCGATGCATGCTCGTCTCGTCTTCTTTGGAGTCTTGTCCATTTTGCGGAGAGTAGATGTCAACGCAATATCGATGTCGTTCAAGTTTTCCACGCCCTTCAATTTGACCACATTTGGCAGGCTCTTGATCATTGCATCTGCTTCGGGGTTGCACAGGAAGAGGTGGAAGCTCGTTGGGAAGCTCTCCGCGAGCGTTTCCACTCCACTCGCATCAATCGTGATATGAAACGTCATCTGCCCCTCTCTTAGCCCTGCCTCCAGAAAGCGTTCTATCAGTAGATCTCTCTCGTCGCACGAGGGCGAAGTCAAGATAACTGCGTACTTTTCCAGAATTCCACCCTGCAGGAGGTTGTCAAGTTCCTCGTATCCGGTAGAAACGTGACTTGGGGGAATTCCTTCTGAGATTTCACCTGCCGTAGCTTTGGGTTCAATCCGCTGTCCCGGTGTGCTTGAGATGTCCTCGCACAGTCGAACAAGTTTCTCACCTTCCTCGATGATTTTCTCAAGGGACTTCCTGCCAGTAGTGTCTTTTCTGTGCATGAGAGATTTGACTCTCTGAAATTTTAACACGTCGTTTTCATCGAGTTGCAGTCTCCCTTTGATCTCTTCTTTTACCTCGTTTTGTTTAAGGAGATTAGAGATGAGATCGACGTTTTTTTCGAAATCTTTGAAGGGCAGATAGCCAAACTCCACCAGTGCGACCAGGACTATCTGCTCCAAAAACTGTCCGAGCAGCCCGCGGGCTGGAGCAACCTCGTCCGAGCTCAAGGAGTTTCGGCATCCTTCCAAAGCAGATGCTGCGCTCTCCAAGTGGTCCCCTACAAAACTTGCTTCAGTTCTGAAGCGAATACACTCTGAACGGATCAGAGCGTCGATATATTCTCTGACTGCAGTTTCGCTTCGGTAGTTCTTGGGATTTCTCGTGATTACATTGTAGACCGTAGAGGCTAGTTGGTCGAACAGGCTGCTGGTCAGTTTCAGCTTGACTTCTTTGTCGATCAGTGTTTTGACCAGTTGATAGTTGACAGTTTCTGTTTTGCCGTCGCTCATGGTCAGCGACGAGATTTTGGGATATGTGCGCCTGTAATTCTCCGCGGCTTTCTCATCGTACGCCATTAGTGCGTTGTAGAGAATGGACTGGATGTCGACAGTCCTCATTCCTGTTTTGAGTTGTGGTTCGATCTTTTCAACTATCTGAATAGCCTTCTCAAAGGAGACACCTAATTTTGGATCCAACAGCGATTTCATGATCTTTCCGATGCTGAACTGCTGTTTCTTGTTGCTTCCCGCTTTGATGACATACTTCAGCCTTCGGTCAAACCTTTTCTTGAAGTGTTCTCTCAGGTTCAAAGGTTCGAAGGTATCGAGCACGCCTTCTTCCAACTTCAAGGATTCAATGAATGCCTCTACTTCTGCCACAGCAGGCTTCCTGATTCTAAATCCTTCCTTTCTAGGATGCCTTGGCTTGTCTAGCGAGACCGCTTCCAAGATTCCAATCTTGGTGAAAGCTGAGAGAAGATCTCCGACGCGATCCTTGTAGTTGCCGCCTTTCGTTGTCAAAGCAGGAGAGATCTCAAGCTTCCCGGCTAACTTCTCGCCGATTTCCTTGCCATTGAGAGGGGCTTCTTCGGTCTTCAGCAGGATGTCGAGAATCAATAATGCTGTCATGGGTCTCTGTCCGACGGTCACGATGAAAGCGAGCGATTTGTACGGTTCATTCAGAGTCTGTTCTGCAGAGACGGCGCCAGGAAACGTGGTTAGGGCTTCAATGAATTCGGCGAATCGCTTCCTTTCATTTCTGAACTTGACCTCTTCGCCTTCTTTCAGTATGTTCTCAGCGAACCTTCTGTTGAAGCTTCTCAAGGGCATCCCGGTTAGGTAGTTTCCGAACCACTACATAAACAATATGCGCGCAAAAAAAAACGGGTGGCAAGGTATCTACAGGATGCCCAATTTGATCGCGACGTCAGCCGCACTGTAATCAGGATGAAGCTTGACGAAGGCCTTCTTCTCGCCTTTCGGCGTTATCAAGACGTTGACTTTCTCAACTCCTACTTCGTAGAGTTCCTCCACGGCCCTCTTGATATCGGCTTTGTTGGCACGAATGTTTACAATGAAGACGAGCTTGTTTTCGGTCTCAAGTATTCGGCTCGTGATCTCCGTCATCATCGGATACAATATGACTTCATAGGGGTCCAGACTTACGGTCCTCCAAACAGCTCATCAACCTTTTCAAGGGCTGAGTTTGTCCACACGGTGAGCCGACCAGGATGGGTGCCGGGAGCCAGAAGCTCTGTATTCAGGCTATCCACCAAGACAACGTCGACTCCGGGAATGTTGCGGGCGGCTTTTGTGATGCCCTTGTCTTCGGTGACAACCAGCAACGGTCCAACTGCGTGTTTCATCTTGCGCCCACGCCTCTTGCCCTTGCCAGCTCGAACCTTTCGGCTCTCCTTGACCCGGTATACATCTGGCCAAACGCCTAGATGGATGAAGGCCTGCTCAACTTCGCTGGTCTTCTTCAAGTCTTGGATCTCATCCACGATGACGAGAGGAAATTCCGGAACGTCGAAAACCATATGTCCCCGAGAGGAAACCTTCTCCTTAGATGCTGTGGCCGCTACAGCTGAACGTAAAGCCAGTCGCTTCTCCTTCCGAGGAATTTTCTTGCGGATCTTTTTCTCGGCTACTGGTGGATGCGGCGCGCGACCACCTACGGTGCCAGGAGCAAAGGCAGCCCGCTGGCCAGGGCCTTTCACCCTCGGAATCCGTGAGATTCCTAAGCCGACTCCGCGAGATTCTGCGGTGGTTCGCTTGCCTGCGAGAGGATCTCTTCCTTGGGGCTGAAAACGGTGAGATTGGATCGCGACGACGGCTCTCCTTATGACGTCTGGTCTTGTCGGGCTCTTGAAGATGGGTGGAACAGGGATTTTTCCAACGGTTTTTCCTTTGAGATCGAAGACCTTGGTTGACGCTTTGCCCATTTTTCTTCCTACCTAGCTTTGCGGTGATTCGAGAGAGATGTGTGTGATCTTCGGTGGAGTCTCAGACCTCTCCTTTGGAGGACGCGCTGGATACCGAAGCCGCACCAGACGCTTCGCCGGACCAGGCACGCTCCCCTCTATGAGAATGTAGGTTCCCTTAACAGGACCATACCGCAGGAATCCTCCTTTCGGGGTAACATCGCTCCCGTCGACGCCGATCTTTAGTATGCGCTTGTTGTACTCGGTCCTCTGGAAGTAGCCCATCTGACCTGCTCTCGGAACGGTGTATAAGACCCTTGTCGGATGCCACGGGCCAATGACGGCCACGCCACGCTTGGTCTTCCGAGACTTTCGAGGCAGGATCTTTATGCCCCACCGCTTCACAGGACCCTGGAAACCCTTACCTCTTGTCACGGATATGAGGTCTATTAATCGGCCTTCCTTGAAGATGTCAGTAATGGAGACATTTCTTCCAAGCAACGTCTGTGCGTACTCCAGCTGCTCCTTCATGGATCCCCCATCAACTTTGATCTCCATCAATTCAGCTTTTTTCTTCGGAGGACCTGCAAGTCTTGGTTGCGTGGCAATCAAGAGGCGGAATTCTGCGATTCTGTCCAGATTATTCTCCATCTTCTTTAAGCCTTGATTTGGGTCAAAATGTTCCGGCAAGGTAAGTTTGCGGTCAAGGTCTTTGGGCGGGTTTTTCATCCACGCTTCGGTAAGAGTTTGCAGACCGTTTTGATTTGTCACGTAGGCTCTGATGGCACAGACGGTGATCGGCGGCGTATCTACAACGGTCACAGGACGGATTATCTCCTTGCCGAAATTCGGAGAACCCTCTTTGTCTTCAATCATAAAGACGTGAGTCATTCCAGCCTTATAACCTGCGAACCCCAACAAAACGGGACCCTCCGCCACTTCTGGCCAGAAACGTATCCTGCCAGCTTCACTCGCAGCCCGTCCTCTTGGCAAATAGGCCAGTGAACCGCGTCTAGGAGCGTGCTTTTTCCTATGACCCACGACAAAGCCTCTTCTTTTGCTCTTTTCCCATTCTGTCGTCTTTGTCTCAATAAGAACGTTTCGTTATAAAGATTTCTTTGCGCCTCAACCTGCAGTCCAATTGTTGCTTTCGCCAATGACTGAGACATGCCAGCTCAGAAGTGGCGATGCCAACGATCAAATTCAGGTCTGCAAACAAGTTTCAGCGTGCTGAGTAGGCTCGAGCGGTGGCGTGGTTCGATGATCTGCTTTGCATAGAGTTGTGGTTAGGGCCCCATCTCATAGGCTTTCCTAAGTATGGTCTCCATAATCTTGTGGTGCTTCTTTTCATCGTCTGCAATATGTTTGAACAACAGTTTCAGGGCGTCGTCATCAGTCCCTTTGATTTCTTCTTCGACACGTTTCAACATGTCTGTCTCGACTTTAACGTGATCTTTCAACATCCTCTTTGCGACCACAGCGTCAACGTAGCTGTGAATTCGCGTTTCCCAAAGCGTTTCACGGATCGCTTCAGGCTCTCTCTGCTTCATCAGGTCCCGCATGGTCTTCAGAATCTTAGCGTGTTTCTCAGTATCAAACCTCATCTCAGCCAAGAACAGCCTTGCTGCCAAGTTGGCAGTAGCTTCCTCAAGCTCCCTAATCTTCTTAGCAGTGTTCTCTTCGAGTTTGATGTGAGCTTTGACCAACTTTCCTAAGTCTTGTTGGGAATTCATGTTGCATCAGTTCCTTTACGATACTACAACGCCATAGTGTGCGTATAAAAACTTATCTTCAGCAAGCCAACGCGGATCTAGGCAGTAGTGTTGAGGCTATTCAAGAGGGCCAGAGAAGCGTATATCGCTTCCTCTGTTCGCACGGTCTCTGTTCCTTGATTGGGAATCGTGTTAATGACATAGTCTGCAACTTCCTCTAAGTCGAGTTGCTCGCGCTTCAGGATTTGATGCAATCCTTCGGCCGGGGCACCAAAGACCACCAGAATCTTGTGAGACTTTCTCCAGTGGTTGCGCAGGGCTCTTACAATCTTGGGTATGGGTGTTCCCAATCTGGAAGTCGCGAGTATCAGATCAAATGCTTCGTTCTTCAACATCTCTCCAATTGGTGCATTCGACACAGTAACCTGGTAGCCCCAATACTCTTTGATGTCATCCCGACTTGCTCGAGTGGCTTTGGGATGTTTGCCAAGGTCTGTGATTCTCAAGGTCACACGTTTGTTGAGCGGAAGTCTAGTCCTAGGAACGAAAACGGGGTGCTTTACTCCTATATCAACTAACGTTCCACCCTTAGTCAGAGACATGGGGACGCCTTCTCGGAATTCTCCAACCGTCAAATCCTTCGTGCTGTTTGGAAGCGGATGGTGCGGCGTACGTAAGGGAGGAAGAATCCCAGCGTAGCGAAGTTCGGGTCTTATTCTGAATAGTCTCTTTCGGAGATATTGAGGCGTTTCCATGTACGAAAGGATTGTGGCAACTAGGTGGGTGTCTCTGCTTTGATCGACTTCTGGAAGGTCGCGGAAAACAATGATTTCATCTACGCGAAATATTGCAGCGGCTCTTCCTACCAAACCGATTTTTGCGGTCTTTTCTCGCAGATGAGGAACGTCTGAGACCAGAGAAGCCGGTATCGCCATGGACAGTCTATAGCTTCGTCCCACAGGATTGCGTGATCGAACCGTTTTCATGTCCTCCCAACGCTCGAAAGACTTTGCCTTACCTTGCTTTTAGCTTGCCGCGTGGGTTGAGGTTGAAAAGCCATGACAAAACTGATTTGCTCATCTTTGCTTTTAAAAGCTCTCAAGGGAATAGATGGTGTAGTCGACGGGTAGAGGCGAAAACAGTGCCAACTATTCTAGATCAACCTGAGAAGATTAGGGCGATCGATAGGAGCAACATGCTGAGCCACTGCATGAAAACTGCGGACTACAGCCAAGAAGCCCTACAACTAGCTAAGGAAGTTGAACTGCCGAAAAAAAGGCAACATCAGCACATCTTGATTGCAGGTATGGGTGGATCAGGCATTGGCGGTGAAATCCTTCGCGACTGGCTGCGAGACGATTTACGTATTCCTATAGAAATATGCAACGACTACACCTTGCCCGCCCATGTGAACAACGACACGTTGGTATTTGCGATAAGCTACTCCGGAAACACCGAGGAAACGCTCAGCGCGTTCGTAGACGCAGTCCGCCGAAGATGCACAATAGTTGCCATAACTTCAGGAGGGCATCTCCTGTCATATTCTCGCAAGTTTGGGCTGTCGACCATAGCGATACCGAGAAGTCTACCTCCGCGTGTTGCCTTGCCCTATACATTCTTTCCGCTTCCAGTGATCCTCAACCGAATGGGGATCGTGTCTGATGTACATGGGGAAATCGAAGAAGCCATACAGAATCTTAGGAAGGTCAGTGAAGAAAACGCACCTAAAATTCCACTAGAAGACAATCAGGCGAAGAGAGTGGCTTGCGGACTAGAAGATACAATCCCCATTGTCTATGGGTTCCGAAGGTACGGAGCAATCGCCCATAGGTGTAAGACTCAGTTCAACGAAAACAGCAAAGTGCCCAGTAGCTACAACGTTTTTCCAGAGCTTAACCACAACGAAACCGTCGGATGGGAAGCGCCTGAGAATCTGACCAAAAACCTCTCAATCATACTCATCCGCGACCATGATGAACCTCCGGAAGTGACACACAGAATTGAAATTACCAAGCAACATGTTCTAGGAAAAGCACAGAAGATTCTGGAGATTTACGCAACTGGAGAGACGAGGTTGGCGAAAATGTTCTCGGTTTTGCAAGCGGGCGATCTGACAAGCGTTTATCTGGCAATACTGCGAAAGGTTGACCCAACACCAGTAGGAATGATCACGAAAGTGAAGACAGAACTGACGAAGAAGTCTGGTATGGCTGAGAAATTCGCAGAAGAGATCGAGGCCTTGGCTCAACGAATTCCCTAGTTCTTGTTTTGTTATCGTTCCCTGTCTCCGCGAATGAATTCCTCGAACCAGTCCTGCGCAGTCTCCAACGGCAACATCTGAGGGGGACGTTTGAAGGCGTAGGCTGAAACGCTCAAAAGGCGACCGGCGGTTCTGCGGTCGAGGGCGACTTTGGTGGCTCTTATCACGTCGAACATCACTGAGCCAGCGTTGGGGGCGTCGACGGTGTTGAGTCGCATGTCAAGTTGCATCGGGATCTCACCGAAGTAGAGGCCTTTTATCCAGAAGTAGCTGTCTCGTCGATTGTCAAGGAAGTCAACGTAGTCAGTTGATCCTGCTATAACAGAGGCTTTGTATGGTAGAGCTGTTTCGACAGATTTCGTTTTCACAATGCGTTTCGTGTCTCTCGCTCTTTCAAGAGTGTTGAGGGATTCGGTTCCTCCGCCAACGTCGAGTTGATAGGTTTCCGAGATTCGAACACCTCGCTCTGTCAGCAGCCTTAGTAGAGTCTTGTGGATAATCGTGGCGCCTACTTGGTCGACGAGGTCGTCACCGACTATGGGCAGCTTAGCTTCCTCGTAGCGTTTGCTCCAATCATCGTCGCTAGCTATGAAGGTTGGTGTGGCATTTATGAAGGCGCATCCAGCCTTGAGGGATTGCTCAGCATACCATGCGGTGGCTTTGGTGGCTCCGCTCGGAAGGAGGTTAACAACCATCTCCGCATCGCTCTCCTTGAGCATTTGTGCCACATCATTCACAGGGGAGGCGTCAATCTTTATTGTGTCTTTCAGGTATTCTCCCACACCATCAAGAACCGGGCCTTTCTGGACTGAGACATTCAACAGAGGGACATCAGCGAATTTCAGTGTGTTGTTAGGTGGAGAGAAGATGGCTTCAGAGAGGTCTTTTCCAACCTTTCGAGTCTCGATGTCGAAGGCTGAGACGAATTGAATGTCGCGTGGACGGTAGCCTCCAAGAACAAGATGGTTGAGTCCTATTGCCGTTTCTCGCTCTTCGAGCTTTGAGTAGTGCTGAACCCCTTGAATCAAAGCGGAAGCGCAATTTCCTACGCCGACTAGCGCAACTCTGATTTTGGACATGAGTTCCCACTCGTTTTCTTCAATCACATAGAAGGCTATTATAAATTTCCTAACATAGAGTAGTTCTTGCAAAAAATGCTCCTGTGAATATCATTCCCTCACAGAGTTCGTTTTATTATATAGTAACGCTTTAAGGCTTGTAGCATTCAGATGAGATGGGAGTCGTAAGACCGTGTCTACAGATAAATTCGAGGTCATCAGCGAGATGGCTAAACGGAGAGGTTACTTCTGGCCATCCTACGAAATCTACGGCGGTGTAAGCGGTTTTTATACCTTTGGACCCTTAGGGTCCATATTGAAAAGGCGGATTGAGGACAAGTTCCGAGCCTTCTTCATCCGTCCGCTTGGCATTCTGGAAATGGAGTCCTCCGTCATCATGCCCTCCAGAGTTTTCGACGCGTCTGGGCATGTTGACCACTTCCGGGAGCCGATGGTCGAATGCAGGGCGTGCAAGCGAAGGTTTCAGGCAGACCATCTGCTTCAAGAGATCGCTGGCATGAGCGATACCGAGACCGAAAAGCTAAGTTTGGAGGAGTTGATGGCGGAGATCGAAAAGAGGAATCTCACCTGTCCCGAGTGTGGCGGCGACTTCAGCCCGCCGGAACATTTCATGACCATGTTCGCTACGACGATAGGGCCTTCCTCTGATTCCCTTGGCTACGGTCGTCCAGAAGCGGCGCAAGGAATTTTTGTGGAATTCAAGCGCCTATACGACTACGCGCGGGGAAAACTTCCCTTCGGCGTTGTGCAGATCGGCCATGCGTTGCGAAATGAGATTTCACCACGGCAAGCGCTCGTAAGACTTAGAGAGTTTACGATAATGGATATGGAGTTCTTCTTCGACCCTGAAGCGCCAGAATGCCCACCGTTAGGCGAGGTGGAGAACGAGACCTTGAGACTGATAACCGCGGAAAGCAAAGTTCAAGGCGTCAAGGAGCCCATCACCGCTACTGTCAAAGAGGCGTTGCGCAAGGCGTACATAAAGGCGGAGTGGCAAGCTTATTTCATGGCCTTGTCCAAACGCTTTCTAGTGGAACTCGGAGTGCCCGCGGACATGCAGCGGTTCATCGAAAAGCTGGACTGGGAACGGGCACATTATTCCGCCCAAGGATTCGACCAAGAGATCCTTCTGGAACGGTGGGGCTGGGTGGAGATCTCAGGGCACAACTACAGGACAGACTACGATCTCAGACGTCACATGGAATTTAGTGGTATTGATATGCGTGCGTTCAAGGAGTCAGAAGCGGTTGGGAGACGGTTTATCCCCCACGTGGTTGAGCCAAGCTTCGGATCGGATCGACTAGTCTACGTGGCGCTGGAGTACGCCTACGCAACGAAGAAGGACCGGGTGCTGTTGGGTCTCAGACGTGATCTTGCCCCCATACAGGTCGGGGTTTTCCCCCTTGTCAGCAAGGACGGGCTACCTGAAAAAGCGAAGATCGTGTACCAAGAGCTACTTGCTGAAGGCTTTACAGTGGAATGGGATCAGTCAGGCTCAATTGGGCGGCGATATGCGCGCGCCGACGAGGTCGGCACCCCACTTGGCTTGACGGTGGACTATCAGACACTTGACGAGGATACCGTTACGCTTCGTGACCGTGATACCTGGAAACAGGTTCGAACTGAAATCAGCGAGCTTCCCAACCTGCTCCGAGCATACTTCCGCCATGACCTTGAGTTTGAGAACTTGGGGAAACTGTTCAAAGGCTAGATTGATCCTTGGTAAGTTGACAAAAAGAGGACCACTTCTTTCGTTATCTTTTTTAACGCTTTGCTATACCTTATGGTAGATACTAGTAGCGTCTTTAGGTGGGCGCATTGGTCTTTCCAGTGGAGACTGAAGAACGCGTGAAACGAAGAGCCCTCAACGTTTGCCAAGACCATTTAAGGAAAGTTCTTCAAGTCATTCGCCAAGTGCCTCAGATTGTTGACTTCTTCGTCAAGGGGGACAGGAAGGCTGCCCACGAAATATTCGTCGAGATCAAGAAATCCGAAGAAGACGTAGATTCGGCGCGAAGAATGGTCTCCCAGGATTTGGCTGAAATAGGTGCGATCCTGATGAGCCGAGAAGACTTTCTCCGCTTCACCAACCTCACGAGTGAAATCGCCGACTTTTGTGAAGGGATCGCGTTTCGCCTGCTGGAGATCTTGGAGCGAAAATGGAAGGTACCCAACGATATCAAGGACGGGCTCCTGAAACTCTCCGACGCCGTCTTTGAGACCGTTTCCAAACTTCGCGAGACGGCGATGACCTTGACTTACGGCTCTGCAAAGACCCTTGAGAAAGCTCGAGAGGTTGAAGCTGCTGAGAGCGTAGTAGACGATATCTACAGAGATCTAGAGCTGTTGATCATCAGCAGCAAGATTGACATGCCCGTGTTGCTTCTCTTGAGAGACGTGATACAGCTCCTCGAAGACGCTGCCGACAAAGCTGAAGACGCTTCGGATGCCGCGCGTATACTCGCTTTTACGGTCTAAAAGGGAAACAAAGTGCCTGAAAAAATCGAGGCTGAGTTCATCGAAAACTACCTGGTAGTTTGGGATCCGCAAAAGGGAATGGAGCTCTACAGACGTGGATTCTACGGCAAGCCGATAGGTATCCCGAAACCTAAGAAGATAGACTTCGACGTCCCCCTCGTTCTGGATCTGATGGAAGGGCTCTACCTCGCCGAGAACGGACTAGTCACCGTTTCAGAAGGGCCAAAGAAGGTCAATGTCAGTCTCCAAAAACTGAAGAGAACGGCAAGAAAGCTCTACGAAGAGTTCGACCTTAAATACGCAGTCTATCGAGACTTAAGGGATCGAGGGCTTATCGTCACTCCTGGCATAAAATATGGCTGTGACTTCGCGGCGTACAAACACGGTCCCGGCATAGATCACGCCCCCTATATGGTCTCTGTACGGAAGCGGAAGGAAGAGATTACCGCAACTGAGATCGTCAAGGCTGGACGATTGGCAACAACAGTGAGAAAACGGTTCATAATTGCGGTACCCGACGGACAAGGCGAAGAAATGCAATACTTGATCTTCAAATGGTTCAAAGCCTAGAAAACGCGCTCACCAATGTCGTTGCGTATGCAGAAGACGCTTGAGGCAGAACCACGAAGAGCCAAATAGACTTCAGAGAAAATACATTCGGAATTTGTCTTCTCAGTTCATAAAGCTTTCATACGTATCTTCTTCGATGCATATTCAGAACAAAGAGCCCAACGACCAGAAGGATGTAGTCCAATAATCATGATTTGGAACGCCAGAGACTTCTACTCCAACATGGATCGTATCGGTGAGGAAGGAAGCAAGTTCTCACTTAGCTATTTCGTCCTTGTTTTCGCCTCCTCTCTCCTTGCCACCGGCGGTCTACTAGCCAACAGCGTGCCCGTAGTCATTGCCTCCATGTGCATCGCACCCTTTCTGGGTCCATCGAGGGCTGTATGCATTGGATGCGTGTATAAGAAATGGCGAACCGTTGTCAGAGGATTGGCCAAGCAGTTGTTTGGGTTGCTCGCAATGGGGTCGACAATAGCTTTCTTCGTCACCTTGGCTTCCTTACATTTCATGCCAGGAATCATCGTAACGCCTGAGACCATGGCCAGAACCTTGCCAACACTAAAAGATGTCTATCTTGCCATGTTCATAGCAATGGCATCTGGCGTTGCGGCATCTTTCGTGCTGGTTGCCAATCCGAGAATAGTCTCCAAACCGTTTCAAGAATCGTCATTATTCAATCATCCTAGATTGTTTGATGTGACGATTGGCATCGAGATTGCGATCTCTTTGATTCCCCCCGCGTCTGTTGTGGGAATAGGACTGGCCTTCGGGCGCTTTGAGTTATTTCAGAACGCTCTTGGGCTCCTAATAGTCAATGTCTGGGGGTTGGACATAGGAGCCATGGCAGTTCTGTATCTTGTGGGGATCGAACCCAAACCCTTGCAGCTCGAAAAGAAGATCAAGAAAACGATAGAAAAAACCATAACAGGCATCGTTAGCGCTTGCAGAATCTCGTCAGGAGTGGCACTTCATAGTTATGCGACAGCAGATGTCCATATTGAACTCTATGCTTCTGAGCTTCCTGATAGCGCAGATCGATCACTGGCGAAAATAGTCTCTAGAGATATAGAAAGAGAAACTGGAGTCTCAAATGATGTAAGGATAATCGCTTCTCCAGTCCACATCTATACCTCGTAATACCAAATTTCTCAGATCCTAGGGAGCAGCCTACTACTTCATATCATCGCGACGTTAATACATCTCAATGTAGGCTTCAGACAAGCAAGGCTCGCGAATGTCTTGCACCCACGGGACGAAAGATATTATACCACTCGCTCTACAATGGTTTGCTCGGCTCATCAGATGCGAGTTGACAGTATGACCTACTACGTCTATGTTGTTCTCTGTGAAGACGGCAGCTACTACACTGGATCAACCAAGGATGTCGAACGTCGCTTTGAACAGCACAGGAAGGGCCACGGCGCGAGATATACAAGAATTCATGAACCTGAAGAGCTAGTCTACGTGGAAGAGTTTGCAAGCCGCGGCGCGGCGATTAGAAGAGAGCGGGAGATCAAATCTCTAAGTCACAACGAGAAAAAGAGATTGGCGGCGCAAAACGAATCATAATAGGACTCTGAAAAAGCCTGTTCTGTCCGGTGAGGGAAGCGCATGGGACGCAAGGAAGAAGACGAAGATGGCTCTCGATCCAGAAGCTTCTATGGAATGTCGCGGCAGGAAAGACTGAAGGCGTACGACCCTGAACTGGATTTTCTCAAGCCTTATGTGAACTGCCTCAAGGACGAAGACTGCAACGCCTGCAAACACACAACCACCTGCACTGAAATCGCGTCAAGGAAAAAACTGGAGACTGAAAAGAACTCAGAGGTCTAGAAATCCGCTTCATGCAAGTCAAGGAATCCTCCCGGCAGAGATCTAGAGTGGTCGCCCCCATTTCGTGCTAGGCAATGGGGAGTATGGTTTTGGCAAGTAAAGCTTTTAACCGTAAATCTACTAAACTGACGGAACTGAGAGTGGCTCAGTATGAAGAAAAAGCTAACAAAGAAGCTTCTTTTTGAATTGTTGAAAGATTCTAAGCGGAGTGATAGGGAATTGGCAAAGGTTCTTCGAGTGTCGCAGCCCACCATAACCCGAAGGCGAAACAAGCTGGTGGAAGAGGGAATGATACAAGAATTCACGATCATACCTGATTTCATGAAAATGGGATATGAGATTATGGCGATTAGTTGCTTCAAGTCAAAGGTGCGTGAGGAATTAGCGGAAAAGGCTAGAGATGTGACAATGTCGCTTCCGAACATCGTCTTCGCGGCGCGAGGGCAAGGTATGGGCAAGAACGCAGTAGTCATTTCTCTCCATAAAAACTATACCGACTATTCCGACTTCATTTCAAAAATTAGACTTGAGGGCGGAGATGACCTAGAAGACTATGACAGTTTTATTGTCAGCTTCGGAGACCTGATTGTCAAGCCGCTATCCTTATCATACCTAGCAGAGCAGGAAGAAGCATAGAAGACCCGTGGCCATTTCTCTTCAAATCAACTGCGGACGCAAATGAACAGAGTTTGCGCTATTCGATTCCCCATCGTTTGGTAACCTTCACCAGTACGAAGATCACGAAGGCGACAATGATGAAGGTTATCATTGCTGCGAGGAATTCTCCCACACCAAACAACTGACCAACGTAATTGGGGTCCAATGGGGTTCCCTGACTGTCCAATTCTGTTGGCGGCACAGGTACCTTGAGGGTGGCCAGATTGCCAAGACCCGGGATAACAAGCCCGATTAGCGGCATAACCAAGCCAGTGACAAATGCTTGTACGAGGGCCCCAAGATAAACACCCATGATGAAGGCCACCGCGAGACCGACAACTTTGTATTTCGAAAGAAAGTTCATGAACTCGTTCCAGAGCCCCGTTGGGGGTGGTGGAGCGGGCTTGGGCTCAAGCAGTTCCCGAATTCGTTTCAACTCTTCCAACGTTGCATCTTCTTTGGGCATGTCTTATCACGATTTTGGTGTCTAATGAGATTTTGGCTTAAGCTTTTCGCAGGAGTCAGGCATAAATCCGAGCGAACGCGTCATGTGCACATGTCTAGTGGAGTCAGATGAGCAAGCCAGCGTTTTGGATTTGCACGCATCAGATGTAGACGGAGGCTGAGATGATTCCATCGGCAATGAAGACCAGGCCTATCGCAACCAGAGCGACGGCGCAACCAGCTAGCAGATACTTGTAGGTTCTATCACTGATTCTCGTCTTGGTTTTGCTGAGTGATGAAGAAACGAACGTGTACCACGTGAAGTCCGACATTATGTGGGAGAAGTAATAGACAACAACTCCGATGGTACTCGCCACGGCTAGGCCCTCAAGAAGAAAGGTGTTTCCCACAGTGACCCACCACACCCACCAGTACGGATTGCTAATGCTCATCAAGAGTCCTAGCGAAATCGGCCCCCGTAGGAGAAGTCTGGAGCTTGGGGGATCATCAGCGAGTCTCTCCATCGACGCCTTCTTGGAATATCTGAGAGCGCCTACTCCCATCCAAAGCAAGGTGACCCCGCCGGCAACGCCAAGCACCACGAATACTTCTGGGGAATTCACAATCAAGGCGAGACCACTGACTAGAAGGATCGTCATGACCAACTCAACCATGGCGTGTCCTAGTGTGACTAGTGGTCCTGCGACGTAGCCTCTCTTCACCGACTGAAGAATCGTTGCGATGAGAACGGGACCTGGCATCATGGCCCCCGTGAACCCAACTACAAATGAAGTTACCGCAAGCTCAAAGAGTGTTTCCATAGCTCACCGTCTTCTTCGTCTCAGGATTCGCCGCTTAAGCTTCGCACCGGCTGGGGTATCCTCCAGTACCATGCCCAGTTCTCTGAGTCTTGCTCTTATCTTGTCTGAGGCGTCAAAATCCTTTCTTTCTCTGAACCGTTCTCTCAGCTCGGCGAGCAATTCTACTAGTTCTTTCACGGTTTCTTCTTGGAAGGCTTCTTTCTTTTTCTGTAGTATGCCAAGGATGCTGCCAAGCTCCTTGAATGTATCTGCGATCTCGCGGACCAGTTGTGTGTTGGCCTCTTTGTGTGTTGCAGTGAATTTGTTGATTTTTGTCGCGAAGTTGAAGAGGCGGGAAAGGGCAAGTGGCGTGTTGAAGTCATCATCCATGGCGGTGAGAAAGTTTTTCTTGGCCTCTGACAATTCGCCTTTGAGTTTTTTTTCCTCTTCGTTCAGTTTCTTTCTTTCCGTTGTTGCGAGTCCTCTTAGATTGTCCAGCGCGTTGTAGAGGGTTTCCAGACTCTCTTTGGCTTGTTCTAGACTGTCTGGAGTGTGTTCTACGGGGCTGCGATATTGAGTGGAAGCGAAGTAGTATCGGAGGACTTCGTGGTCGTAATCTTTCAACACATCCACGATCGTTTCGAAGTTTCCCATGGATTTGCCCATCCTTTCCCCAGACACCATGAGCAACCCGGTATGCAACCAATATCTCACCATGGGTTTCTTTCCAGAGAGCGATTCCATTTGAACAATCTCACTCTCATGATGGGGAAAAATCAGGTCGAGTCCTCCCCCGTGGATGTCATACTGTTCGCCCAGGTAGAGTTCCGAAATCGCAGTATCTTCAATGTGCCAGCCAGGTCTTCCTTTGCCCCACGGAGAATCCCAGAGAGGACCAGTCGTCTTCTTCTTCCATAACGCAAAGTCCTGGGGGCTCTTCCTAGTCGGATCTGGCTCTATCCGATGCCTCTGTGCCTGATCGAGTTTCTGATGCGAGAGCTTTCCGAAGTTCTTGAACTTGGCGATGTCATAATAGACTCCCGTTTCGGTTTCGTATGCATACCCTTTCTCGATGAGTCTTTCGATTTGATCGATGATCTCTGGTACATGTTCTGAAGCCCGCGCGTATATGTTTACGCTGTTCATCTCTAGGTCGGCCATGTCTCGCTGAAAGGTTTTTTCAAATTGTTGCGCCAGTTTGACAGGATCGCTATTCGTGTCTTCCGCGCGCTCTATTATTCGGTCTTCTACGTCGGTTATGTTCATCAGGTAGAAGAGGGAATACCCCTTGTACCTCAGGTACCTCGCGATGATGTCAAAGGCGAGGTAGGTTTTCGCGTGACCTAAGTGAGAATAATCGTAGAGGGTAGGACCACACACAAACATGTAAACGCGATTTCCGTGAATAGGTTTGAAGACTTTCTTTTGTCTCGCTAGCGTGTCGTACACCTTTAGCATCTTGCTACCTCTAGTCTCCATCTGAATTCAGGTGCCGGGGTTGGGATTTGAACCCAAGTAAAGCCGGTATCTTCTGTCATCACCCTTCAGCAGACCAGCTGCAGCCGACCACCTGACGACTCGGTCACCCCGGCAGCCTTTGACGGTACTATTACAAAAACAGAGCTATTAAAGAAAGTTTTCTCTGATCGTCACGAGAGGGCCTAGCGAATCCGCTTCACGGAGTCAGTGTCAACTCTATGTCACCCTGCAAACACACATTAATAGTCGACACCAGATAGAATGGGACGAAAATTGCAGATTAGGTGAAGATGGAGTGGCTACGCCAACAACGCAAATCCAGGACATTCTAAACGGGAGACGTACAGGACAGCGGGTTACCCTTGAAGGATGGGTGTACCGGAAGAGGTCAGGGAAGACAGTGGTCTTCATCTTGGTGCGTGATGCAACCGGGGTCATCCAGTGCACGGCCAAGCCAGAGAGTCTAGCCTGGGCGGACGCCGAGAAGGTAACCATCGAATCTTCAATCAAGCTGAGCGGAACGGTGCGAAAGGATGACCGCGCCCTAGGAGGCTATGAATTATCCATCGATCAGTTGAAGATCGTTGGACTGGCTGAGCAATTTCCGATAACGAAGGATCAGAGTGTCGAGTTTCTACGCGATGTGCGGCACCTGTGGTTACGCAGTCAGAAGATGACCCAGACAATGAAGGTGCGAAGCGCGGCGCTGAAGTATACTCATGAGTTATTCAGAAAACAGGGATACGTCGAGGTCTCTCCACCCATGTTCATATCCAGCGCCGTCGAAGGCGGAGCCACCCTGTTCGCACTGAAGTACTTTGATCAGGATCTCTATCTAACCCAGAGCGCGCAGTTACACCTAGAGGCGCTCATATACTCGTTGGTGAAGGTTTACTGCGTCGCCCCTTCTTTCCGTGCTGAGAAGAGTCGGACGATTCGACATCTTACAGAGTATTGGCACATCGAGGCGGAAGCAGCTTTCGCCACGATCGACGACATGATGCGTTTGGAGGAAGACCTTGTGAGTTATGTGTGCCAAAAGGTGGCGGAAAATCATACGGAAGAACTCAACGCGCTAGGAGTCGACAAACAGAATCTGATGAAGGTCAAGCCGCCTTTCGCAAGAATCACGTACGATGATGCCATAGACAGACTTCACCACAAAGGGTTTGAAATCAAGCGGGGAGACGACTTCGGTTTCAGCGAAGAGAAAGCCCTAGCAGAAGAGCTAGGTCCCGTCTTTGTCTACGCCTATCCTAAGGAGATAAAAGCCTTCTACTGCAAGGCCTACCCGGAGAATCCGAACCTCGTCATGTCTGTGGACTTGATTGTACCCAAGATAGGGGAACTCACAACCGGCGGCGCCAGGGTTGATAATATTGGAGAACTGACGACGAGATTGAAGGAGTACGGCTTGAGCGAGAAAGACTACGACTGGTACATTGATTTGAGAAAGTACGGAACTGTCCCCCACGCCGGGTTCGGGCTTGGCGCTGAGCGGTTGCTGGCTTGGATGCTTGACCTAGACAATGTCATGGAAACCATTCCGTTTCCGCGGACAATCAGAAGGTTTTATCCCTAGCTTCGGAGTCGCTATTCCAGGCAAGCATACACGCTTGACTTGGAACTGGACGGGCTTCACGGCTCTTGGGAACGAGTCCTTGTTGGGCAGCAAAGCGCGCAAATTTTAAGCCAAAGTTTAGGTATTCTAGATTGATCTCGGCGGCTTGTTCCATGGGAAAACCAGCTCAGAAGGCAAGAATGGTCAAGGTGGCTGGTAAAGATGTTCTCTGGATTCTGGATCATGTCAATAACGCTAACGTAGCCACTGATCACTTCGCTGCTAATATATCTGGGTTGGCGTGGGGGAAGGGGCTCTGCGTTGCATGTAAGGGCGCCAAGCTGCTGTGTGGAAAGACGAGGTGTCCGCTGATTGTCCGGCTCCAGTATTACTTCCGAACAATGCCACTGATAGAGGGCACGGATGTTGATGGGGCCTCCCCGCCAGGAGTTTTCGTGGGTAGGATAGGTTATCCCTATGTCTACGCTGGGCCTCTTGTGCCACCAATTCATGAAGACACAAGCCTGTACGATCTGCCTGAATACTGGTTTGGCAAATCCATTGATGAGATTGTTGGGTTTCGGTCCATGCTCATTCGCGGTAAGCATCGTGTCCACGTTAGGAAATTCGAAGACGCTGGGAAGGTCTTGGACAACACTCGCGAGTTGGCTCTCTCTGCGGGCCCGATAGATGTCGAGTTGGCCCTGAAGAAAAGGCCCAGCAGACGATTCGTCTTGGATGATGGGGTTCAGCCCTTCGGCCCTTCAGCTGTGATTCGGGACTTGAATGTCGATGGCGGTCGCTGGAATCATCAGATTGAAAAGGCCTATGGCGATACTGATCTTAAGGCTGCGGACGCTGTCCTGGACTTATACGAGAAGGGGGTCTTCGTCTCCAGAATTCAACGGGCTTTCAGCGTTGGAGCTTTTGGACTGAAGGATAATCGACGGCTAGTTCCGACCCGCTGGAGCATAACCGCGGTTGACAGCACCATCTCCAAGGATATGATCAACCAGATCAAGACTTTCCCGGAAATCAACGAGTATCGCGTCTACGAGTCAACGTATCTGGACAACCGCTTTGAGATCTTGATGATTCCAGGTGCTTGGAGTTATGAGGCTATGGAAGCTTGGTATCCTGGAACGGCGTGGAACCCCAGTGAGCACCACATAGTCCTGTTCTCTGACTGGGAAGGGTTTGGCGGTCGAACTCGTTACGCGAAGATTGGCGGCTGCTATTATGCTGCGCGTCTGGCTGTTGGTGAGTTGCTGACGAAAGAACGGAGGCAAGCCGGTGCGATAGTACTCCGAGAGGCCCATCCTGGATACATAATGCCTGTCGGCGTTTGGCAAGTAAGAGAAAATGTTAGGAATGCCCTTAGGCAGAAGCCCTTCAAGTTCAACACGCTGGAGGAGGCGTTGACTCGTGTTGCAGCTAGATTTGAGATTCCGCTCGAGGCATGGATAGACCGGAGTAAGCTGTTGCAGGAGGCCTTGTTTCAGAAGAGAATATCAGAATATTTTAGAAGACA
>CAYFZQ010000012.1:0-34083 GCA_964347825.1 uncultured Candidatus Bathyarchaeia archaeon
GGATTAGACATGTTGAAGAGCTCTCGAGGAAGCTGGCTCGGCTCTACCTCTACGATGAAGTCATCACTCCGATCCTAGAATCTCACGAGCTCCTAGCGGCCAAGGCAGGCGAAGAAATCCGCCACCGCATGTACACTTTTTGGGATCTGGGCGGTCGCG
This sequence comes from uncultured Candidatus Bathyarchaeia archaeon, assembly GCA_964347825.1. Classification (GTDB taxonomy): domain Archaea; phylum Thermoproteota; class Bathyarchaeia; order Bathyarchaeales; family Bathyarchaeaceae; genus CAYFZQ01. Next base: position 160 of record CAYFZQ010000012.1, read on the forward strand.
AGGTGGCTCTACGTCCAGAATTCACCCCGTCCATAGCCAGGCTTGTAGCAACTAAGATGAAGACTTATCCGAAGCCGATGAGGCTCTTCTGTGTCGGGAGCCTCTACCGTTATGACGAGCCCCAGTACGGACGGTACCGAGAGTTTTGGCAGGCAAACTATGAGCTTATCGGGTCCAGTCGCCCAGAAGCAGATGCAGAGACGCTGATGCTGACCAACGATCTTATCCAGCAATTGGGACTGCGCAACTACTGGCTCAAGATTGGGCACGTCGGAATATTGCGAGGCGTCATGAGCCAGGAAGGAGTGGATGAGCAGAAGCAGAGCAGGATAATGCAGTTGCTAGACAAGAAAGAGTGGGATACAGCTCTAAAACTGATCAAAGAAATCGGCGTATCCGCTCAATGCGTGAAGACTCTAGAAGAAATCTTCGCTCTCAAAGGCAAAGATGCCTTTCAAGTTCTTGAACGAGTTAGAAAAAACCTCAAGGATTATGACACCGCCATTGCAGCGACAAACAACCTTCGGGAAATCATAGAGTTGATCAAAAAAGGCGGGGCCTCATTCGATATGTCCATCGAGCCAGGATTTGCGAGAGGACTGGAATACTACACCGGTCTGATCTTCGAACCCTACATTTCAGGCATGGACATCGCCCTGGGAGGCGGAGGGCGCTACGATAGACTCATCGAGCTCTTCGGAGGCGAGCCAACACCCGCAGTTGGAGTCGCCCTTGGAATAGACCGCCTAGCACTTGCTGCAAAGGAACAGAAGATCCGTCACAAAGCCGCTATCCAAAGACGGGTGCTTATCATTCCAATACGGGACGAACTGAGCTCCGAGGCGGTTGGGCTTTCACTGCGATTGAGGAGGGAAGGAATATCCGCCGAGGTTGAAGCTATGGGACGCACGGTTTCTCGAGCGCTGCAAGACGCTGATCGAAGACAGGTCACACACGTCGTCATTCTGGGCCCCGACGAGCTGAAAGAAGAAATGGTAGTTCTACGCGACATGAAAAACAGGAAACAGAAAACCGTTAAGATGGAACAACTCTCTGAAGCAATATTGAAAGACGCGCATTAGAAGACATCTAGATTGCTTGATCGTGTCACTTTTCTTTTTTTGCCGCTTGCTTTCCACCCGTTCCCCAGTTCGTCTTCGGGACATCAGTGATGATCACAGTTACCGCGGCCGATGGCACTCCGATTTCAGTGAACACTTTGGTTATGTCTTTGATCAGCTTCGCTTTCACCTCTGCCGTTCGGCCTTCCCACATGTCAACTCTGACTACTGGCATCTCTCTCCGCTCGAAAAATTAGTAGTCGCGTGGCTCAGTTAAGCCTTCGCCTTCTTGCGTGTGATTTCTGCCTTCCATGGAATAGGCGATTTTCTGTATCGCAAGGATCGTTAGGGCCACCCACCCCCCGATACCGGCGGCTATAGTCACACTCCAGACTACAAGATATATGGAGAAGACCTGTGGACACAGATTCCAAGCGAGTTCAAAAGACGTGAAATAGTAGTTGAAGAACCAGTGGAGCAGGATGGGTGCTTGAACGCCGTAGAGCAGGTATGTTAAAGCCAGTGCTACGCCGACAGCTGCCGCCGATGTGATCTTTCCAATCTGCCAACCACCGCCGTAGATGTAATGCGCTAGCCCGAAAATGGCCGCGGTTAGAATCACCATCGCCCATTCCCCTCGGCTTATCCCACCTAAGACACCGGAATCACTGACCGACTTCACTCCAGTCAATCTCTTCTTCGCTCTGTCAGGAATCACCAAGGCCACCACTGCTAGTTTCAGACGTTGAATATCAGAAAATGTTGCCAATTGCTGTCTTCCTACAAGGAAGAAGTAAGCGATGAGAAATACTCCAATTGGAGAAATTCGGAAGCCTATTTCTTCGACTAAAGCAGCGTAACTCAATTCGAAGAAGGCCTGATAAGAGTTCTCCGGCAGAGAAGGTTGCCCGGTCGGTATCCCGCCAGTCTCCTGAATGCTTTGTATGGCAATGATCGCCACTAATGTCATGCTCGCTATAACGGGCATGGCAAACAAGGAATTACCGAAGAGCTTTCGCATGGGGCGAGAAAGGACCCTTTTGAGGACGCTGTGAAACCCTTCTCTAAGTCTCCAAGCAAAGATGAAGCAAACCGCAAAGACAATCCAGATTGAAGCAAATGCAGTGCCTATATTGACTTGGATTGGTATTTCGATGGGCAAATACAGCAGCCAAATAGGAAGTCCTCGGAGTGGAATCGCCCCAGCTGATATTCCTCTTTCGGTGAAGAAGAAGACCGCCAACCCTGAAATCATCGATAGGAAATAAGAAGAAATCAGAAACAGAACTGTGGTTACCAAAATGCCGAGAAAGACTGCACGGAGCATCTGCTTGAACTCGTTGGAGATCAGTTTGAGTCTTCCCCACTCTTGTCGATATGTTTAGTTGCAGGAATAGCACTTATTGGTTGTGAAGATCCCACCTTAACTCTCTCGGTCCGACGATTGGTTCAAGAGTCACTTTTTCTTGATTCAACGTCCTGCAAATGAAATGCTGCTTTTACTGCATCCGCTCTGGGTGATTCACTTGCGCGTACAGAGAGTCTAGTCCGTTCATTGTCATCCGTTTCAGTTCCATTGTCTACTAAAACGCGCAATGGATCTTGTCAATACATTAAGTTTCCTAATTCCATGGCGGGCGGGGCGGGATTTGAACCCGCGACCCCGAGCTTAGGAGGCTCGTGCCCTGTCCTGGCTAGGCTACCCGCCCACGTGGTCTTTTTTGATTTAAAGCCTATCTTGGCCTTCTTCGAGCTTGCAGCTGATTGTGCATAGTTTTGTGTATAACTGTGCCTCTCGTTGTGTTTAAGCTTCTTGTAGCTCCCTAGTAGGTCTTTCTTTCTCCTAAGCAGCATCTAATCTCGCTCGCGCGTGCATTCATCTACCTACATCTGTTAGAACTGTGAATAGGACCGAAAGACTAATTTCCCACGTTTGAAAAGGGAGAAGGTCTACGAAGGGAGATATGCAAATTGAAGAAAGAATTGACCAAAAGACTGCTGTTTGAATTGTTGAAAGACTCAAAGAGAAGTGATAGAGAGCTGGCAAAGGTTCTACGAGTCTCTCAGCCCACTATAACTAGAAGGCGAAATCGAATGGTGGAACAAGGCGTGATCCAAGGATTTACCATTATCCCAGACTTCGTAAAAATCGGGTATGAAATCATGGCAATCACCTTCATCAAGGCTATGGGGATCTTCACCAAGAAAGTTTATGCTGACATCCGAAGTCAAGGATTGGAGTGGCTGAAGAAGGAACCTGCGATCATCATGGGTGGGGCGTGTGAGGGAATGGGAATGAACTCGTTCATAATTTCACTGCACAAGAGTTACTCGGCCTATAACCAATTCATGTTGAAGCTCCGATTGGAGATGGGTGACTTCATTGATGAAGTGCAGTCCGTTCTTGTGGACCTTAGAGCTAAAGAACGCTTGAAACCGTTACATCTCAAATACTTGGCAGAAGGAGAAGAGGCTTCACAGCAAATGAAACTGGACAGCAAGTAGACGTCTACTATTCGCCTTTGTTGATCGAAACAGAAGGGTTCTCTCGTAGAATTTTTCACACCACTGTTGCTTGTCAGCTAGAGATCTAAACCTTGCAAGCGTGCGCGCCTGTATATATCGCTCTCAGTAGCTTCAGCGTCAGGTAGCTTCGAGCAAAATCTTAAGTTGCTCATGGGAATTGAGTACTAAACGGCGGGGGTACCCGAGCCAGGTCTAACTAGCTGGGTCGAGAAAAAACCCCTAGGATAAGGGGGAGGACTTAAGCTGAAAGTTGTTCGTTCATGGGAGATCCTCTGGCGAAGGCCTCCGCGGGTTCAAATCCCGCCCCCCGCACCAACCGATACAAAATCCTGCTGAGAGATTCGAAAGAAAACCGCTCCGCCAGGAGCGCGCCCAATACGATGGGGAGAATGTAGTACTCGCGAAAAAGTCTTCACTGAAATGGAATTCACATCAGCTGAATTGTCCGTACGTCCAGAGACTCGGTGTTAAGAATTGATATTGTTGATTTTTCGGTTAGATAGCCACACACTTCGCCGGGATTGATGATGAGCGTTTTGCCTTCTCGGTAGGTTCTGGCCTCATGGGTGTGACCGTGCACCACTACGTCGTAACTCCCTGTTTTGATCAGGGAATGTAGCAGCTCTTCTTCTTCACCGTGTAGCATTGCAATTTTCAACCCGTCTATTGTAATCTCTGCGTATCTTCCACGAATCTCTGCGTCAAGGACTGCGAATTGCTTCTTCAGTAGTTCTCTGTCGCCATCGTTGTTGCCAAAAACACCGATTAGATGCGCTTTCAGCCCTTTCAGGCGTTGTACCGCGAAGGCGGAGATGTAGTCTCCCGTATGTAAAACCAGCTCAGCTCCCTCTTTGTTCAGTCTCCTTACTGCTTTCTCCAGCAGAGGTAACCGGTCGTGCGTATCCCCAATTATGCCTACGATCAAGTGATTCTCCTCCTAAATGAATGCTTGACTTCACGTTATGAGCGTTTCTAAGCCGTTTTGCGCTGGGCTAGGAGCTTCTGCCCGTAATCATAACCTCTTTTGAAAGCGGTGACGTTCAAATCCTCTGTGCCCTTAGGGATGTTACTTAGGATCGATTTCTTGATCGCGTCAGCGTTTACCACATTGGTTATGGATACTAGAGCTCCCAGCATGACGACGTTTGCCACAATGGTTTTCCCGACTTCTTCAGCGATTCTTGTTGCGGGTATCCGAAAAACTCGAATGTCTTGGGCAGATTGTTCTTCCTTTACCAAACTGGAATCGAAGAGTAGTGTTCCGCCCTTCTTCACAGTTTGTACATAGAGGTCGTAAGCCTGTTGTGACATCGTAATCAATACATCCGGTTCCGTGATCTTTGGGAAATCGATGTCATCATCGGAAATTACGACTTCGGACTTGCAGGCCCCTCCGCGCGATTCGGGGCCGTAGGATTGGGTTTGAACCGCGTTCTTATCGCTATGGATCGACGCGGCTATAGCGATTATCAACCCGGCTCTTATGATTCCTTGTCCACCGAAGCCTGCTAGCCTGATTTCCAGCCTCATCTCTACGCTTCACTCTCCTTTTTCTGAATCTTGGCCGTCATCTGGCGGAGCAGTCTACCGTAACTGGGCTTTTCCACATCCGCAAATTCGCCTACGATTATTCTTTCCGGAGTTATCTCCGCCTTTGCTGGATCATAGTTATGCTGGACCTCGGATGCTTCCTTAAACCAGTTCATCATGTCAATGCCGGTTCCCATCTTGTTCCGTCGACCGAAGATCTCAGGACAGGGCGTGACCACTTCAATGAAGGAGAATCCCTCTTTTTGCAGTGCTCTCTTTATGGATTCAGTCAGTCTTCTCACGTGGAGGGTTGTCCATCTGGCCACGTATACAGCTCCCGAAGCGGCGGCAAGGTGGACCAAGTTGAATGGGTGGTCAATGTTTCCGTATGGGGTTGTGGTAGTCCACGCGTCGAGGGGGGTTGTGGGGCCGTATTGTCCGCCCGTCATGCCGTAGTTGAAGTTGTTGGCGCAGATCACTTGCAGGTCTATGTTCCGACGGGCGGCATGAATGAAATGGTTGCCGCCTATGGCAAAGAGGTCTCCGTCTCCACTTATTACGACTACTTTGAGTTCGGGGTTCGCCAATCGTGCTCCTGTGGCAAAGGCGATGGGTCTTCCGTGCGTGGTGTGGTAGGAGTCTGTATTCGTGTATCCAGATAGTCGGCCGATGCAGCCGATTCCGGAGACGACGACGATTTTGTTCAGGTCGATCTCTAACTCACTAATAGCCCTGCTGAAACAGTTTAGTATGATTCCGTTTCCACATCCATCACACCAGATGTGGGGAATCATATCTTCTCTTAGCAGTTGTGCGAGGGGATGCCGCATATCTTGGGTCATTTCTGTGCCCTCCTTGTGGCTTCCAAGATTTCTAGCGGCTTGTGGGGCTCTTCGCCAAGTTTTGGCAGAAAGACGACACGGGTCTCCTTTGCAGCTCTTTCTACTTCACGGACTATCTGCCCGTAGTTCATCTCTGGGACGACTATTGCGTCAACCTGCTTGGCCAAGCGAGAAATGTGCCAGTCGGGGAAAGGCCACAGTGTAGTCAATCTCAGAAGTCCCGCTTTGACTCCAGCTTCTCTTGCTTTTCTTACCGCGCTTAGGGCCGCTCGGGAGGCAATGCCGTAGGCGACTACAGCTACTTCCGCATCGTCTAGCATGAATTCCTTAATCTTCACAATTTTCTTTGCGTTCCGACGTATCTTGTCGCAGAGCCTTCGAATGAGCTTTTGTTGTGCCTCGGCGCTTGAGGTTCGAGGTCTCCCACTCTCGTCATGGGTCAAGCCTGTTGCGTAGAAGCGATAGCCTTCCCCAAAACAAGCCATGGGTGGAACCAAGTCATCGTCAGCTTGGAAAGGCGCGTATTTCTCCGGCGGGACTTTCGGCTTCTTTCTGTTCACGATTTTGATTTCGCTTTCATCCGGGATGTCTACTCTCTCATACATGTGACCGATGATGGCATCAGCCAGTACAGTCACAGGGGTACGGTAGGCTTCCGCCAAATTGAAAGCCTCTATTGTCAAATCGAACATCTCTTGCACAGAAGACGGCGCCAGGGATATCATCTCGTAATCTCCGTGGGAGCCCCATTTGGCTTGCATAACATCCTGTTGACCCGGCATGGTGGGTTGTCCCGTACTTGGGCCTCCCCTCATGATATCTACGATGACACAGGGGGTCTCCGTCATGAAAGCCAAGCCGATGTTCTCCTGCATGAGACTGAAGCCTGGGCCAGACGTCGCGGTCATAGCCTTGGCACAGGCATAGGAGGCGCCAATAACAGCTGCCATCGAGCCCAGTTCGTCTTCCATCTGGATGTAGGTTCCGCCGACTTGAGGCAGTCTTCTCGCCATGCGTTCAGCTATCTCGGTGGCCGGGGTGATGGGGTAGCCCGCGAAGAATCGACATCCCGCGGCCAAGGCCCCTTCGGCGCAGGCTGTGTCGCCATCCATGAAATGGACTCCTGTGAGCACGGCTTTGTTTTTTCCGGTCAAGTTAGCAGTCTCCTTTGCAGTCCTTTTCCACGGCAAAGATGGCGAAGTCGGGGCATACGGCTTCGCAAAAACCGCACAGTACACATTTGCTCTCGTCCTTGACCTTTGGAGGATGGACGCCCCTTTGGTTGAATTCTTCGGAGATTTCCAACACGTCTCTGGGACAGAATTCCACGCAAAATCCGCAGCCTTTACACCGATCCTTTATTACGTGCACTTCTCCCTTGGGAATTGTGATTTTTTCCGCGTCTAAGGGCTTGCGCCACAGTCTCAGCGACATGACTAGTCTCCTGCTCCGTTTTGGAAAAGCGACATCGTCTTCTCGATCTCTTCTTTGGTCACATCGTCTACGATGCTCTGCATCTCTTTGATCTTTGAGGCAAACTTCTCGCCTTCGGCGGCGGATATCCATGCTAATTGCAGCCGATCCTTGTTCAGCCCCAGCCTTTCCAGTTTCTTCCACAGCTTTTCAATTCTCCTCTTGGTCTGATAGTTTGCGTTTATGTAGTGGCAGTCGCCGAGATGGCATCCAGCAACCAAGACTGCTGCTAATCCTTTTGCGAAGGCGTGTTCTACGAATCTTTGTGCTACTCGCCCGGAGCACATCGTTCGGATAACGCGTACGTTTGTGGGGTACCGCATCCTACTGACTCCGGCGAAATCTGCCCCTGCGTAAGAACACCAGTTGCAGCAGAAAGCGACGACTTTCTTGTCAGCATCTAGCTCGGTTGCAGCATCTATTTGGGAATAGATCTGGTCGTCCGTGAAGTGGCGCATGGTTATTGCTCCGAAGGGACATTCCGCGCCACAAGTACCACAGCCCGTACAAGCTGCCTCGATGACTTCGGTGACTTTCCTTTCCTTGTCTACAGTGATCGCGTTGTAGGGGCAGACGCGGGCGCATAGGCCGCAGACCTGACACTTTTCCGGATCGATGATCGGGGTGATGGCTTCAACTGCGACTTTTCCCTTTGCCATTAGAATGCCAGCACGAGCTGCAGCGGCGCTGGCTTGGGTCACGCTGTCCTTTATGTCCTTTGGGGATTCTGCGCAGCCAGCTAGAAAGACCCCCCCGGTGGGTGTGTCCACAGGTCTGAGTTTGGGGTGAGCCTCCATGAAGAATCCTTCTGAGGTCTTGGAAAGAGTGAGGAGTCGTTGCGTCACATCACTGTCCTGTGTCGGTTCAATGCCTACTGAGAGGATGACCATGTCGGCATTGACTTTGTACACTTCCTTTTCGAGAGTGTTTTCTCCGAGAAGCCATAAGCTGCTCGTTTTCTGGTCTTGGATTATCTCCGCTGGTAGTCCTCGGATGAAGATGACGCCTTCCTTCCTTGCTCTGTTGTATAGTTCCTCGAAGCCTTTTCCGTAGGCTCTAATGTCCACATAGAAGACGTATATCTTGGTGTCAGGCCAGTGCTCTTTGATGAGGAGGCTATCCTTTATTGTGTTCATGCAACAGATGTTGCTGCAATAAAGGCGCCCCGTCCTCTCGGAACGTGAACCCACACACTGGATGAAGGCCACCGTGTCTGGAATCTGCATATCGCTTGGTTTAATCAAACGGCCCCCAGAAGGGCCCCCGGCGTTTATAAGCCTCTCAAACTCGAGCGAAGTTACTACGTTTGGATACTTTGTGTACCCGTAGTGCACCAGTGAAGCAGGATCGTATACGTCTGCGCCTGTCGCCACAATGATCGTGCCAACGTCCAACTCTACGGTCTCAGGGGTCATGTCGAAGTTGATTGCACCCCTTTCACATGCCTTTACGCACTTATCACAGGTAATCATGTTGTCTTTGTTGAGACACAAGCTTCGATCGATGATAAACGTGGACGGAACAGCCTGGGCAAAAGGCGTGTAGACTGCGTGCCTTGTGGCTAAACCTACATCGAACTCGTTGGGCGTGGTTATCGGACAAACTGGTGTGCAGTCGCCGCAGGCCGTGCAGTCATCTGTAACGTATCTTGGCTTCTTCAGGACCTTTGCTTTGAAGTTGCCAATGTATCCTTGGACATCTTGAACTTCACTATTTGTCAATAGTTGAATGTTGGGGTGTCTACCAGCATCCGACATTTTGGGCGCGAGAATACAGATAGAACAGTCCATTGTCGGAAAGGTCTTGTCTATTTGCGCCATCCTTCCTCCTATGCTCGGCTGCTTCTCCACCAGATACACTTTGTACCCAGTATCCGCCAAGTCGAGTGCTGCTTGGATGCCGGCAACTCCACCGCCGATGATCAAAGCCTTTCGTGTTATAGGTACTTCGCTCTCAACTTGAGGTTGAAGGCGGGCGACTTTCGCAACCGCCATTCGGACTAGATCTTTCGCTTTTTCTGTAGCTTTGTCTTTTTCGTGAAGGTGGACCCAGCTACAGTGTTCTCTTATGTTTGCCATTTCGAAGAGGTACTTGTTTAGCCCTGCTTCTTCGAGTGCTCTTCTGAAGGTGGGTTCGTGAAGGCGCGGAGAACAGGAGGCTACGACGACCCGGTTGAGGTTATGCTCTTTGATGTCGTTCTTGATGATTTCTTGACCTTGGTCGGAGCAGGTGTAGAGGGTGTCTTTTGAGATTACCACTTGGGGAAGCGTAGCTGCGAATTCTGCAACTTCCTCACAGTTGACCGTTCCGGCTATGTTGAGTCCACAGTGGCAAACGTAGACGCCTATTCGGGTTTCGTCATCTGGCCTAGGTTCACGTGGTTGTGATGGTGTTTCTTCAGATGTTTGTGAGTCTGTCACTTGGTGTATGTCTCCTTTAGAATCGGCACTTTTTCCTCAGTCTTGATGGCTCGGCCTCTCAGGTAACGGTCAATAGAGATTGCAGCTCGTTTTCCCGCAACAATCGCTTCGATGACAGTCGCCGGTCCCAAGACTGCATCGCCGCCTGCAAACACTCCGGACATACTCGTTTCTAGGGTGAAAGGATCAACACTGATAGTATTCTTTTCAGTCGCCTCGATCTCTTTAGGTAGGAAGAACAGGTCTGGCGTTTCGCCGATAGCGAGTATTAGCGTGTCCAATTCCTCCTGGAATTCTGATCCTTCAATCGGAACCGGGCGCCGTCTCCCCGTTTCGTCTAGTTCTCCCAGCTTCATGTTGACGCATTCGAGAGCTGCGACTCGTCCATTCTTACCAAGCACTCTCTTTGGCGATACTAAGAATTGGAGCTTTACCCCTTCCTTTTCCGCCTCTTCAACCTCCCAAGGGTTAGCCGGCATCTCCTCCCTCGACCTCCGGTAAAAAATGCTGACTTCCGTAGCTCCAAGGCGACGCGCGGTTCTCGCAGCATCAACTGCGACGTTACCGCCTCCAACTACTATGACTTTGCTTCCAAGCTTCAGCTTCTTCTCAGAGTTAACTTCCCACAAGAAATCCAGCGCGTCGATCACGCCTTCCAGATTCGCCCCCTCAATCTTGAGTTGCCTACTCTTGTGGGCACCGGCTGCGATGAATACCGCCTTGAACTCACCTTGCAGAAGTTCTTCAATTGTCAAATCTTTACCAACAGCTGTGTTAGTCTTGACTTGCACTCCGAGATTCGTCAGATGCTCAATCTCGGCATCAAGTGCCCATTGAGGTAGCCGATATTTGGGCATGCACTTTCTCAGCATTCCTCCCGGCGCCGATGAGGATTCGAAAATTGTGACTGTATATCCTTTCTGAAGCAGTTCAGTGGCTGCTGTGAGTCCGGCTGGACCGGAACCGATGATAGCTACTTTCTTCTGATTTTCGCTGAGTCTGGGGGGTACTTTTCCTCTGGTTTTGTAATCATTAACAGCTTGTCTCAGAGTCTTGACGACTTCCGGCTTATCGATTTCGCCGCGATCGTGATGAAAACAGACCCAGCAGACAACGGCGAGCAAGGGAATTTCTTTCTTAATCGTTTCCAAGGCCTTCCTGAATCCTGTCAAACTCCCCTGTCTTGCCGCCAGATCCCTAACGAAGAGAAGAATTTCTGGAATTTTCAGCTTTTGAGGGCATCTCCTGTAGCATCGGTAGCACCAAGCGCAAAGCCATGGTTGGGCTTCTTGCGAGACCCTAATCATGTCTCTGGAGAGCCTCTCCAAAACGCTTCGTGGATGATAATGCTCTGGAATCAATTCCACGATTGGACAGCTTGCGGTGCAGATACCACAATCGAAACAGTACTTCAGCTTCTCGGTGTCCAGTATCTTGTCTAGAAGCTGTTTGGAGATAGTTTCGGCCTCTGCCAAGGACTAACCCTCTGTAGTCTAGGGTTTTGTCTCCGATATAAAGTTTACAAACGTAAAGGTCCTCCAATTTCCGCAGGCAAACCCAGGCTGTGACGCGTACACGTGCTCATGTTGACCAAGGCAAACTGATTTTGGATCCCGCTATTGAGTTCACAGCGCTCTGCAAAACGAGTTTTTGGCCATGCACAGAGCAAAGAAACAGACAACCAGTAAAGCTTTACACGCCAAACGTGCATACCAGACAGACCAGGCGTCAAAGAGAGGACTGTGCATGAAGAAAGTCAGACTAATCCTATACGGAGTTGGAGCTTTGGGCAGTCATATAGCTAAATTCCTGCTGCAAAAAGAGGGTGTGGAGATTGTTGGCGCAATAGACGTTGCCGAGGACAAGGTCGGAGTGGATTTGGGCAAGGTCTTGGGGTTGGGTGGGAATGTGGGCGTCACTGTTTCTGATGATCCTGAAGCCGTGTTTTCCAAGGTCAAGGCTGACGCAGTCGTGCACGCAACAACGTCTTTTCTACAACAGACGTATCCCCAAATCGCCAAGGCGTTGGAACATGGACTAAACGTGGTTTCAACCTGCGAAGAGCTATCCTATCCCTACATAGTAGACCCAAATTTGGCTAGGAAGCTTCACAAGGTGGCGAGGGAGAACGGGGCAACCGTTTTGGGAACCGGCATAAATCCGGGGTTCCTAATGGATACCCTTGCTATCGCCCTAACAGGCGTCTGCCAAAAGATCAGAAAGATCGAAATCAAGAGAGTCATGAACGCGGCCACACGCAGGGTTCCTTTCCAGAAAAAGATAGGAGCAGGACTCTCACTGAGAGAGTTCAACGACAAGATGAAGAGTAAAGCCATAACGGGACATGTTGGACTTGCACAATCGATGTCGATGGTGGCGAGTGCGCTTGGATGGAGACTCGACGAAATCCAAATCGACAAAGTGGAGCCTGTAGTGGCCAAGAAACGCGTGGGAAGCGACGCGATCAAAGTGGAGTCCGGGCAAGCAGCTGGTCTGCGACAGTGCGCAAGGGGCATGAGCGGTGGAAAGGAGGTAATGAACCTCGAGTTTCAGGCCTATATCGGGGCTGAGGAGGAATGTGACTCCATAATCATCGAAGGAGTACCAAACATCCACCAGAAAATAACGCCTTGTGTCCATGGTGACCTTGGAACAGTAGCCATAGTCGCCAACTCCATACCGAAAGTAATCAATGCACCGCCCGGCCTAGTCACCATGAAAGACCTTCCAGTTCCTTCTGCAACGCTTGAAGACATGAGAACTTACGTAGAAGAATAGTTCTACATATGAAAACGCGCGCGATCAATCAGACTTCCTCTTCGCGAAAATAAAACTTTAGAAGCTCGATTTCTAATAGGCGAGTTGGGTGCCACGATTGAGTAGGCATTCGGGTGTTTATGAGAAAGCGGGGATCACGCTTCCCGCACTACTGGAAAGCATCAAGAGTAATCCGAATTTTGCTAAGGCGGGGGCGGTTGGTGTCTTTGTTGGGGTGGTTCGAGGAGAAACGATTGAAAAGAATGTGGTTCAGAAACTGGAGTTGGAGGCGTATGCAGAGAAAGCCAACGAGGTCCTCGCTGAGATTTGCAGTGAATTGAAGGAACGGGACGGCGTGGTGGATGTACAGATTCATCACTTAATCGGAGAGTTTGGTGTTGGCGAGGATGTAGTCTATGTGATCGTTGCAGGTGCGCATAGGCACGATGTTTTTCCAGTCTTGGAAGAGGCGGTGGAGCGGTATAAGAAGGAGGCTCCGATTTTCAAAAAAGAGTATGTTATCGACAAAGAGGAGACGCCCAGGTCTTACTGGGTCAGTGAACGAAAAACGCGCTGAATTCGAGGAAGAATCTTTTGTGCTCGAAGCAGATTTCGAAAGACTGATTTGGATCACTGCAAGAGTTCTAACCAGAAATGATGGATGAATGTTCACTGTGTGGTAGGGAACTACCATCCAGCTCTCTTGTACGCTGTTTCAGATGCAGGAAACTGCACTGCAGAAGCTGTGTTACGTATACTTGGTACCGAAACGTTCTGAGATACGTCCCTCTATGTCTGAATTGCGCACGAAGACTGGTCTCCCCAACAAAGATCAGAAGGCGTGAATCCAAATACAGTCCACTCCGTAGGTATCTTATGCGAAGACCAGAATACACCAAGTACGTCACCCTCACCTTCACTGAACTGGAAAAGATGATCGAAGACAAGCTTCCTACTTCCGCGTTCCAAAATCGGCATTGGTGGAGCAATGCTGACAGCAGCACCCAAGCTCGATCATGGCTTTATGCAGGATGGAACGTGCGAGACGTAAATCTGAACGACAAGACTGTGGTTTTCCATAAAGTCAAAGCTGCGAGAAAAGTGACCAAGAAGAAGAAACGCTCTCGAGCCTCGGCAAAGAAAACCTTTCACCCACCGGCCCCGAGAGTGCCAAGAAGAAAGTTTCCCTCAAAGACTAAGGTAGCAAGGGCGATAGGGCGGTTGAAAAACATTGAAAGTGGGAAATCATCTATACGACACTACCGCGGCAAATTTAAACCACGCTCAGCATTTGAAAAACGCCTCTACAAGCCAGACGCCAAACCCAAGAAAATCTATCGCAATCACAGAGATTCTGAGGAATGACCTAGCTACTAATGCTTCTCGTTGCCCTTGAAAACCTGACAGATCTGACCGACACAGAAAGCGAATATTCGAAGGAGGTCGATAAAGGGGTAGATGATGACTCGTCCATAGCGGTTATTCTTTGTCGCTTTGTAGGTGTAAAATGCCATTGTCACTAGTAGCGGAAGAAGTGTAATTCCAAACAGTGGTATGGCGAACACATACCAACCAGTTGTAAATGTTAGGAAGGCGAACAATCCAGTTAGAAAGATCCACGCTATGAAGCCTAGAAGGTTTAGAAAGGCAAATCTGGCAAATCTCTCTCGTTTCCGCTTCTTCTTGAGCAGAATCCCGCTTCCTTTCCCATACTTGAAATGCTGCTTCAGGAGCTCTTTGAGGGTCGTTCTATGTCTATGCTGAATTGTGATGTTCGGATCAGAGACCATTCTATAACCAGATTCGCAGATTCTCTCTACGAACTCGATGTCGTCAAACCCGTATCTTATGTCCTCATCGAAGCCTCCCATTTTTTCGACCGCCTCACGTCGAAAGGCCATGTTACACCCGGCAGGATGATGGAAAAGCTCTAGCCTGCTTGATTGGCTTCGGGTTTTGAAAGATGGCATTACAGGGACTATGCTATTATCGGCGTATTCGGAAAAGAAGTTGTTGTGGTATCCTTTGACATTCCCTGCAACGCAGCCGACCTGAGGGTCGTTGAAGTCTCTGGCGATGTTCTTAACCCAATCGCTTGACACGACACAATCGGAGTCGGTGAAGGCAATTATGCTACCGCTGCTAGTTCTTATCCCCGTATTCCTCGCGACGTTCAATCCATTTCTTCTTTCGACAACCATCTGGAAAGGGTACTTCTTGACGATCTCTCTCGTTCTGTCTGTTGATTCTCCATCAACGATGATCACTTCAAGCTTTTCTTTGTCGTAATCTAACTTCAAAAGAGAGTCCAACAGCACCTCTATTGTGGCTTCTCCGTTTCGCACTGGAACCACTATGGAGACCGTCGGTTCGGGTTCTCGGTCCTGCATCAGAGTTTCGTTATACGGTTTCGAAAGGTTTCTTGATAAACTTTGCTAAGATGAATGGCGATTCTTGTTTGCATGGTTGAGTAGCCTTTTCTGTTATGTTTCGGTACGCATCAAAGTGCTTTCTTAAATACGTCCTGCAGTGTGGGGTACACACCTCGCCGCAAGAATCCTTGTTCAAACAGCCGATCATCATCAATGTTGCGAAGTGTTTGAATCTGCAACCTCTTTTTCCAGATCGTTCCCAAATTTACAATTGGATAGACTAACGCTCTAAGCAAAGCATGTGCGTGCTTGGGCTTCAGTAGGAGTCCGAAAACACCCGCGCAGAGCGCAAGGAGGACGTAATAGGTGAATGCCCGTGGCCAAAGATTTTCCAGTTCATAGTTCTTTAGCATTGTACATACCCGGTTTTTTGCTGAGTGATAGAGTCTCTTCGGGTGCATTCCCTTCTTGATTTCTCCAGCGTGGCGCACTCTTGCCGACGGGACGAAAACCACTTTGTAGCCAAGCAATCTTGTTCTCCAACAGAAATCCGTGTCATCGTCATAGATGAAAAAGTCTTCATCGAAGCCTCCCACCTTGTCGAAAACCTCCCGCCTTGTAGCGCAAGCCGCGGAAGACGCGACGAAAATCTCAAAGACGTGGTTGAAATCTTTCTCTCTCATGCCAAACGTGGTGTTCCAGGTACCTAGAGCATCTACAGCTAGTCCGGTGTGGTCGAGGCGCTCTTCTTCATCTATCTTCAAAATTTTTGCTTGAGCAACCGCGATTTCTTCGTCCGCCTCCAAGATTCCTGTCAGTTGCCTCAGGCATGCTGGTTCGACGATTGTGTCGTTGTCGAGGAAAGCGATGTATTTGCTTTCAGGGTCAGCTTTCTCTGCACCCACGTTGTGCGAAGCCGACGGGCCAATATCGTGTGTAAAGTGGGTTACGTTAACGTTCTTGAAGCGTGAAGCGGTCCATTTCTCTATTTGTGGGGTTTGGCAGTCAACGACTATGATTTCATGGGCCTGGTAGTCCATTTCTGTGAGGGACTCTAGGCATTTTTGAAGCTTTTCCGTGCCTCTTACATTGATGACGACAACGCTAACTTTTGGATAGCTCTTGCCCATTATTCTTGGAGCCTCGATTCTCACGTAGCAGTTAAGAAAGCTTGTCCAGGGCGTCTACCCAGATTCTCATTTTCTCAGTCTGCAGTTTTAGAAACTTCCTAGGGATCGGTTCCGCAAATCGTTTCGTGATGTTATTGCTAAGATGTTCAGCGAGTTCCAGATAGCTGTCTGCGTAGCTTTTGGAGGAGAGTTTGACTTCGTCAACGAGGCGCCAGAGCTTCTCATTTATCGCTATTCCTTCTAGCTCTTTGCCTAGGTCCTTGAAAACATTCCTGCTTCTTTTGGAGTGAATTCCCAGCGGGCTTCCCAAGCAGACTTTGTCCCTGAGGTGATCGGCGATTTTCTTGAAGAGTATTCCAGACCATATGTCATCGAATCGGTCTATGCCCATTGTATTCATGTACAGTTGATAGAATGCCGGCACAATCTGAGTCTTGAAGAGCGTGTTCATGCTGCAGAGGGCGAAGTACGTTCCTTCTCCCACGATTGCCTTCTCTCTCTTGCACCCTTGGCTCTCTATGGCACATGTTCCATCCAGCCCTCCATAATGGGCGATGGTCAGCGCGCTTAAGTCTGGGCATTTGAGCCAGAGTCCCATGTTCAAAACACACTCTTCTTGACCTGTTACCCATGAATAGTCATTCCTCCTCGTCTCCGGATCGTAAGGGTGCCCTCTTGGGTATTCTAGAAAATCAACATTCAAGATGAGGTTCTCCATGGTGTTATACCACTTTCCCTTGGCATGCACAGTCACACCCTTGCTGCCTGTGAGGTTTGCTACGTGATCCTTAACAAAATCCCTTGTGATGTATACGTCATCGTCGATTTCCAACACCGTATCAGCTTGCTCTTCACTTGCTAGAAGGAAGCCGAAACTCGTCTCTGCATGGCACCTTTCTGGTATAAGGCTGACGTATCTTCTGTAGGTTGAACCAAACCTCTGTCTGAACCATTCGTCCCTCTCTTCGGGGCCGTAGTGTTCGTGTGGGACGCCATCAAGGTGCTCATCGTTCTTTGTGCGGATCTTCTTGTTTCCTTCATCTATGATGATGACCTTTATCGCTTCTTCATCGTAGGCCACGAGGGGATCCAGATTTTCGATTTCGTTTATGGACGCCGTAACGATGTAGGTAGCCATTCGATGTTCAGTGTCCTTTAGAATGTGGCTATCTTAAAAAGCTTAACAACTTGGTGGCTATCTCACTCCAGAGGAAAACTATCACGGTGCTTTCCTTCTTGTTCTGGCACGTGGGCACGCGAGTCTAGTCTGCTTATTTAAGCGACAAGACATACAAAATGCGGGAATTAGATATGAGCTTCCTACCAGGCAAAGTACCGACCGAAATCCTGCAAGAAGTGGTATTCAGAAGCCTTGGGGCGAAGAGGAACGACGTTGTACTCGGTCCTAGCGTCGGTGAAGACGCAGCGATAGTCCGAGTTGGCGAAGAGACCGCCGTAATAGCGACAGATCCAGTAACAGGAGCTGAGGAATGGCTAGGATGGTTGGCCGTAAATGTAAGCGCAAACGACGTTGCGACCTGTGGAGTCGAACCTCGTTGGTTCAGCTCCTGCCTGCTTTTGCCAAGACACGCGGAGAAGCAACTCATCGCGAAGATTTGTGGCCAGATGAACAAGGCCACTCAACAACTGAACGTAGCCATCATTGGTGGTCATTGCGAGATTTCCCCCGGCATAGAACGTCCTATAGTTGTGGGATGTTCGATAGGAATCGCTGATAACGGACAGTACGTGACTTCCGGTGGAGCAAAGGTAGGAAACAAGATAGTCATGACAAAAGGGGCAGGACTCGAAGGAACCGCCATCTTAGCCACTGATCGAAGGAGCGACCTTCAGAAAGCCTTTGGAGAACGCTTTCTGCAAAGGGCGGAGAACTTTTTCACAAAAATCAGCGTTGTCAAGGACGCCCTTACCGCCTTCAACGTTGGTGGCGTGTCAGCGATGCATGACCCTACTGAAGGCGGAGTCGCAGGGGGCTTACACGAGCTAGCCGATGCTGCAAACATTGACTTTCGAGTCCACGAAGAGGGAATCCCGATTCCTGTGGAAACTGAGAGGATTTGTGCACACTTTGGAATAGATCCTCTTCAACTCATAAGCTCTGGATCGCTTCTCGTCACGGCTGAAGAAGAAAGAGCGATGGAAATCGTGAGCAGACTGTCACAAAACGGTATTGATGCCTCGCTAGTAGGTGAGATGACGAAACCTGGTTCAGGAAGAATATTGGTTACGAAAGAAGGGAAAAAGATCGCCCTAGTTAGGCCAGTCAGTGACCATTTATGGATAGCCCTTGCAGAACAATCTCTTAGGCAAGGCAAAGGGCAAAATGAAGAGAGCTTCGCTACTTGAGAATCTCAGGCAGCCTTCTTCGCAAAACCAAGGCTATGGGTATTCCAATGATCCCTCCGATGACGATCTGAGCGACGTTTCCTGGAACTTCTGCTAATGCGCCACCCAGTCCCCAGTCAAGCGGATACAACTCCACCAGAAAGTAGCCGATTATCATTTCACTTCCAGCCACAACTACCGCGAGCACATCACGGAGGACTCCTTTCTTGTCGGTAACCAGGCCTGCGATGAAACCTTCCAAGCCCTTTATGATCAGTGTTGGAATAACAAACAATGGAAATCCAATCATGTCTGCGATGGCTGAGCCTACTCCTCCTGCAAAACCACCTACAAAAGGGCCAAAAGTCAAAGCGCTGACAAAGATCATGACATCTCCAACGTTGAAATAACCCCCCATAGGATTGGGAATTCTGAGTATCAGAGTCCCCACGGCAACTAATGCCGTCATGATTGTCACAAGAGAAAGTTGAACCAAGGGTTTTTTGCTGCTCATCGCCTACAAGCTCGTTTCGCGGTGTGGTACACTTTGCTATTAAATCTTTGCTCTGAGGGCTAGAGATTCTCTGGGCTATTCGCTTTTGAGCTTGGACATCCGGAGAGAAGTTATAGGCGACGACAGACTAGGATACCGACGAATGTCGAGGGAGAAAGATTGAACATAAGTGATCTCTTGCCTGGCATGCGCGATGTAGATATGGAGCTGAAGGTGCTATCGGTTTCGAAGCCTAAACAGATAATCTCAGGCAGCGGCATTGAACATGAAATACTGGAAGCCGAGGTTGAAGATGAAACGGGCAAGATCAAATTGGTTCTGTGGAATGACCAGATTATTCCCCTTAAGGTCGGAGATATAGTCCAAGTAAGGAACGGCTTCGTATCATCATTTAAAGGAGAATGGCGAATAAACGCTGGAAAATCTAGCGAAGTGGAAAAGGTTTAGTCGGTATCTAATCAGGTAATCTCTCCACTTTCTCGGGCGCGTTCTTGAAATAGACGTCCTTCCCGGTTTTCAGAGCATCAGTGTACTTGACTTCGCCGTCTATGTAACAATCGGATTCGATCGTGACATTTTCTCCATATATGTTTTCTGCGTGCGCTCCGTTTCTAAGCAGGATCTTGGTTCCGTAGATGTCTTCTGCTCGGGCATCTCCTCCAATAATGACTTGGGCCGCTCTGATAGGTCCCCGAACCTTGCCTCTTCGTCCGATTTCCACAAAACGTGCTGTGATACCCTCGACAGTAATGATCGAACCGCCCACTTCTACGCGTTCTTCTGCTGTAGCGCTTCTTGATTGGAATACCCCGCCTACCTCGATGTTTCTTGCCGAGACATTTTCGTCGACTCTCACTTTGCCGCCCACTTCAAGGTTTCTGGAGAGCTTCAGTGACTTGCCCACTTCGACTTTGCCGCCGACTTCCATATCTTCGCCTTGGCCAGATCCGGTTATCTCGACTTTGCCGCCCACGTCAACTTCTCCGAATTCTAAATCTCCCTCAACTTTGAAAGCCCCTCCGACATTCACGTCGCCCCCTCTGCACCCACTAGCTAAGCGGACTACTCCACCTACATTGATCTTTTCGAACTCCAGTGCGCTTTCTGACTTGAAACTCCCGCCCACGTCTACTTCACGAATCTTCCCGCCACGCACTTTCGCCGTGCCGCCCACATCCAACTTGGAGATGTCCACTTCAGATTTTATTGAAACACTTCCGCCGACATCTATTCTGTCCGCTTGGACTCCTCCATCGGCTTCGAAGCTTCCGCCCACATCAATGTCTTCAGCTTTTGCATAGCCTTTGACCTTCAGTCTTCCGCCCACGTCAACTTTTCTACCTGTCAAATCCTCGTCAACTTTCAAGGCTGCGTCTACATCTACGCGTCTGGCTGTCATCTTCCCAAGAACGTCCAAGCTGCCATCTTCGACTTTTACACTGCCTTCGATTTCTAGATCTCCGCGAACTGTCACGTTTTCTTCAGCTTCTAGATTTTCGGCTGAGAGGCCGCATTCAAACGTATTGCCGCCTTCACAGTAGACTGTGCCAGAGACTCTCAAGGTGGGGGGATGCCCCGTTCCATTCACAACTGAATGTCTACCGATCTCTAGGTCTCCTTCGACGGGATCCAACGTCGTTGTGCTTCTTGGAGGGACAGAGGTTCTCCTGCTCATCACCCGTACCTCAATCAGGAACTGGATCGTCGTGACTTAAAAGAGGAACTCACGTTCTGTAGTCACAAGTTGTTACTACGAAGATGTCTCCTGAAGTCTTCAATCCGAGAAAAAGCGCGCATTTGACGGCCTACATAAGCCATAAATACTAATAGAATTATTTGTCTTGGTTGAGGTAAGACGGTTGCCAAAGAAGATTGCTACTGGCGTTAATGGCTTGGACGAGCTGGTTGACGGGGGGTTCCCAGAAGGGAGAGTAATCTTGGTTATCGGGGGACCGGGAACCGGCAAGACCATTTTATGTAGCCAGTTTTTGTACAAGGGGATCTATGAGAAGCAGGAAAACGGAGTTTTCGTAAGCCTAGACGAAAGCAAAGATCATTTCTACTCCGAGATGCAGCAATTCGGCTGGGACTTCAAAAAGGCAGAGGATGAGCGAAAATTCGCGCTAGTAGATGCCACTAGAATGTCACGCGTGGCCATGTTGAAAGAGAAGCTCTACAAAGAGGAGACTCGTAGTCTCCGAGGTAAGCAGCTATCTATCGATAAGCTAATTGAAGAACTGCAAGCGAAAATCCAGCTGGTCAAAGCGAAACGGGTTGCAGTAGACACTCTTCAGGCACTTACTTATCGATTTCCCGATCCCATAGAGCGAAGAACCGCCGTTGTGGATCTGATTGAGTCAATCTCGGATTTGGATGTTACTAGTCTCGTTACGACTGAACTGGGGTATCTAGGCCTCGAAAGGAGCGCTCTGGAAGAAGAATTCCTTGTTCACGGTGTGATTATGATGCAGACTTTGTTTTCAGGCGGTACCACAACGAGAGCGATACAGGTTGAAAAGATGAGAGAAGCTAAGGTTAATCCAAGCCTAGTCCCATACTCAATAGATCAGAGAGGCATTGAGGTCTTCCCCAATATGCCTTTGTTTGGGGAGTAGTCCGGCGAATCCCGAGACTGGAAAACTCGGATTTCTGTGACCACCCATTCGCATCTTTATGATTCATTTGCTAAAGGTAGCTTGCTTCTCAAATATCTCTGATTATACATTTTTCTAATCTTCAAGAATTTCTGTAAACCTTTTTCTGTTTCTTGCTCGTAGATATTGATCTCCCCTTCAAACAGACCCAGAATCGCATGGACTTCTTCTGAAGAATGCATCTGAGGATTCATTACTGCGAGGGTCGTGAAGCCTTTTGATTTGAAATCAGGGATTGCCGTGTTTAGCCATCTCCTAGTCTGTACAGCGTGATGCTGCAACAAGATGTCTGAAACGATATCAATGCAAGCTCTTCTTGGGCCTTTCTTTGACGCACCCAATTTCCTAAATGCTGAGGTTAATGCGATGCTAATATCGGTTAGATTCTCCACACCTTTAAGCTTGAATACGTTGGGCGAATCTGCGGTTATCATATCCGTCCGAGGGCTACATACAAACAAGTAGAAGTTCGAATGAGGTTCCTCTTCGAATGCATCCACGCCACTCGTCTTTGAAGTGACAAAAAACGTGGGCTGCCCCTTTTTCACACCAGTGTTCACAAACTTTTCTGTCAAGAGCTCTCTTTCATCGCAGGAAGGTGAGGTTAATATGACGGCGTAGTTTTCCGGCAACCCGCCAAACAGCATGCTGTCAAGATCCTTGTATCCCGTGGCAATACGATCTGGGAGAACCGCTTCCGGAATTCTCATTTTCACAGGCTCTTCCAGAGCGGCGAAGAACCTTTGCATCCGTTTGAATGTTTCTAAGTATCCTAGACCCCATTTCGTCGTTCTGTATTTCTTGTGACCACCCACAGTTGTTTCTCTAATGAACCCGTGCGAGACCAGTGACTTCAAGATCCTCTTCGCTCTGTCTACGGGAAGGTTAGCTCCGTAGGAGATTCTGGTTAGAGAGCAAAGCCCCTTCCTGACAATCACTTCTATGATGTCAGCGTAAATGTCGTACCTGGATCTTCGGCGCTTATCAGGCAACAGGCCGGCTCCTCAGAGTTTCCAAGAGTACATGCAGATACTTAATCTTAATTGTGATGGCCAACTCGGGGAACCATGAGCTGATGCGCCTTTCCGTTTCAAGCGAATTCAGGCGGGTGGGATCTCACTAGCAGGCTTGCCAGTACTATCCATCAGAGCCTTTATCCCAATCCACTGAACCGCGACAAAACCTATCAACAGCCTCAACCAGACCGTCAAGACTCTTATCAGCACCGTCGCGGCCGCGCTGACCCCGATGGGTACGCCGAACAACGAGTAGAGCGTTGTCATTACAATCTCCATAACACCGACTTCTGCAGGAATCCCGAGAGGAATCGATTGAATGGCACCACTGATAGAGTAGACAATCACGACTATGATAAGAGAGATGGGATTGCGAAGCGCCAGAAACACAAAAAACGACACTAGTACACTGAGGAGCCAAGCTACGATGGAAAAACTCACGGGCGGGGCTAGATTTGTGGAGTTTCTTCCCAAGGTTTCAATTGACTCACGGAAAACTCTCAACGCTTGTCTAGCTTTAGATTTCCAAGTTTCGGCTTTGAAGCGACCTCGTGAGATAAACTCAACGAAGTTCAGGACTGCATTGATTAGTTTCCACGTCAACTGCTTTCTGAAGATCAGAAGGAACAAGAAGATTAGGGAAATTGATGTGCCCGAGGTTACGAGTAGTACAAGGTTGAAGATTTCAGTTGGCATTCTGTATTTCAAGGCGATGAAGGCGACAGAGCCTGCAATCAGACTAGTTAGCGTTATTATCATGCTGAGAATTCTGTGGCTAACTACGGAAGCTACAACTTTTCCGGTATTCTCTCCAGATTCCTTTGTCATGAAGTAAGCCTTTGAAACTTCCCCACTGATGGATTCTGCTGGAACCAGAAGATCGAAGAAGATTCCAGTCCATACATAGAGGAACGTCTTTCTGAAGGGGACTTTTACAGATAGTGGTCGCAAGAAGTAGTGCCAAGCCAGCGCGTAGAAGAGCACGTCTGCTAGGAGGGCTCCGACTGCCAATAGGTAGAAGGTGAGGTCAACTTTTTGAATGATGGAAATGATTTCGGGTATGCCGACGTAGAAATAAAGGTAGAATACGAAAATCGCCAGACCGATCAGCAGGATCGGGATAGATCTTCGGGTTGCTACCGGTCTTTCCAAGGTCATTTGCTGGATGCTCCGGCATTGCCACATGCAGATGGCGTTAGTGCATATTATGTTTTGCTTGATCCTCCGCTCTGTGGCTGAATACTGTTTCGAAAATTGATTGAGACCTGTGGAGCATTGAATTGATGTTGTCAAAAGTATCTGAGCCAAGCGTAGGAAAACTCTCGAAAATCTTGTGTAACATAAGAGAAGAAATGTGTGGAGGAAAGTATGAGATACTCCTCTTGAGATGACGGGTGATCTCTTCGCCATGTACTTCATCCTTCAAAAGAGGGCTAGCGCAACCTGCTGCTTTCAAGGAGGATATGAGGCATGTGGCTTCTGCTAGAGGCTCACCTTGTGCCATTTCCCAGGAAGCTACGTCGCTTCCAGTCACCGCCAGCACGTGCTTCGCGTAAGCGGCCAAATCTTCTGCACAACACCGTTCGTAAAGGAGCCTTGACACTTCGTAGTCTTTTACAGCGATTGAGATTAGGTAGAGCAAGTTCGTTGCGTACTCTGACGAAAAGCGAAATTGATCAGCCAGTTCTCGAAGTCTATGCGGGAACGGAAGAATGTAGTACTGCAGACTGCCATGCAAAACCGAGTGTCCAACTTCGTGTCGAATCCCTCCAATTTGAACTAACTCGGGCAACTTCTTCATTCTTTCCACGCATAACATGATTCGAGGCAATCCCCGCCACGCATCATGCATCGCGAAGAACCGCTTGTGGAACGGTGCCGAGACAACACCGACTTTCTCGCCTTCCTCTGTTAGAAATGCCTGCATCGAATTCGAACGTTCAAACAGGTATAGATCGACCAGGCTGACGTCATGGGGTTTCAGCCGGTTGTAGCACTCTTGGACGAGTCCGATTATGAAATCTATATGTTCCTGTTCGATTTTGCCAAATCGAGATATAACTACCTCCGTACCATCTTCGCTTTCGGGTGTACGCCTGTGATAACTTGTCATCTGCTGTGGGCCTCTAGAAAAGTAGTTGAAGGCCACGCTCCTGATTTTAGAAGTGCGGTCTTGGTTTGCCAATTCTCTTGTTCAAACAGGCTTTGATGAAGCCATAGTATTCTGGGTCTGGCTTTTTGGGTCTACTCTTGAATTCTCCATGAAACTGTGAAGCGAAGAAGAAGTAGTGTTTTGGTAGTTCCAGGATTTCCATTCTTTTGCCATCTGGGCTCTTTCCTGAGAAAATCATCCCGTTCTTCTCTAGAAGTTGCCAATATTGCGGATTCACCTCCCATCTGTGGCGGTGACGTTCACTAATCTCTTCAGAGTCATACAATCTGTAAGCCAGTGTTCCTTTCTTGACTAGGATTTTATGTGCACCAAGGCGCATGGTCGCTCCTTTCTGTGCTACATCCTGTTGTTCAGGCATGAGGTCGATGACTAGGTGGGGGCTTTCGGGGTTGATCTCTGCACTACTGGCATCTTCCAGGCCACAGGCGTTTCGGGCGAACTCGATGACTGCCAGTTGAAAGCCGTAGCAGATTCCCAGGAACGGCACACCATTTTCGCGGGCAAAATTTATGGCGCGGATTTTTCCCTCAGTGCCTCTTGGCCCGAAACCGTAAGGAACGAAAATTCCGTCATATTTTTCGAGGAGCTCTATTTCGCTTGTGTCGTGTTCAAATCGTTCCGCCTCGATGTAGTCTATTAGAACTCTGGCATTACACGCCGCGCCACTATGTCTCAGCGCTTCGTTCATGCTGATGTAGCTGTCAACCAGACCGGCGTACTTACCGACTAGGGCGATTTTCACTTCAAACTGGGGATTTTCTAGGGCGTCCACAAACTCGTTCCATCTGCTCCAGTCTGGTGTGTTTCCGTCCAGTTCCAAGCGTTTACAGACGAATTCACCCATACCTTGTTCGTCGAAAGTTACAGGGACTTGATATATAGTGGGGACATCATAGGAGCAGAAGACGGCCTCTCTAGAGATTGTGCCGAATAGTGCTATCTTTCTGCGGGCTTCGGAATCGATCATCCTTCTGCACCGTGCGACTATTGCGTCGGGTTGAACGCCTATGCGGCGCAGCTCGTTAACGCTGTGTTGCAGAGGCTTTGTTTTCATCTCATCCGTGACCTCTAAGATCGGAACTAGGGCTACGTGAACGTAAAGTGTGTTTTCGAATCCTTCTTCAAGGCGCATCTGGCGAATGGCTTCCAGAAAAGGTAGCCCCTCGATGTCTCCAACTGTTCCGCCACATTCTGTCAGGACGACATCTACCTGTGACCGTTCTGCGACCAGGCGGATGCGACGCTTGATTTCGTTTGTAACATGTGGAACAATCTGAACGCACCTACCGAGGAATTCGCCTTGCCGTTCTTGATCGATTACCGTTTGGTATATCTGTCCGGTCGTGATATTGCTTTCTTTTGGCAGGTCGAGATCGAGAAACCTTTCATAACCACCCAAATCAAGGTCTGTCTCCCCCCCGTCATCTGTTACGTAGACTTCACCGTGGATGTACGGGTTCATTGTTCCCGCGTCTACGTTCACGTAGGGGTCGATCTTTATGGTTGTCACATTGAAGCCGCGGACTTGCAGCATCTTTCCGAGGGACGAGGTGACCACCCCCTTTCCGACCGAGCTTAAAACGCCGCCGGTCACAAACACATACTTGATCATAAGTCCCCTCCCGCGATAACAGAACCATAGACTACGGCGCTCACTAAAATCCTTTTTCACGGAAGAGCCTATGAGCTGGAGTGCGTGGAGAGATTATGGGAGTATGGCGATTTTCAGGTCTCTTTTTGATTCAGTCAGCATTTCGAAGGCGCCATTAATTTCGTCCAACGTCATTTCTCGAGTGATCAGCGGTTTCACCTTAATCGCTCCTGATGTTATGAGGTTTAGCGCTCTCCTGAAGTGTACAGGCTTAGCGTGAAAAGTTCCTAGAAGGGTTAGTTGTCCGTAATGAAGCAGCTCTGTCTTGACAGTGATTTCAGTCTTAGGAGGACAGCCGCCGAACATTAAGACCGTGCCACCCTTCCGAACCATCTTTAACGCTTGTTCCCAGGTCGCAGGGAGACCTATAGCTTCGATTACCAAATCTGCGCCGTCCCCGTTTGTGAGTTTCTGCGTCCTTTCAACGGTATCCTGGCTTTTGGCGTTGACTATTTTCGTGGCACCAAGCTCTTCCGCGACTTCCAGACGCTCCTCGATGAGATCGCTGACTATGACTTCACTCGCGCCCTTCTTTCTGACCAACTGTAGCTGAAGAAGACCGATGGGCCCAGCTCCGATGATAGCGACAGAGTCTCCCGGTTTGATGTCTATCTTTTCCAGTCCGTGAAGGACACAGGCCAAAGGTTCGGCTACTGCCGCCTCAGGATATGACAACCCTGGTGGAATTTCCTGTGTGTTGAGCGTGACTATCCTCGCGGGAACTTTGATGTACTCTGCGTAGGCCCCCCAGAGCCACATCATGTCTTCACAAAGGTTGTAGTCCCCCCTTTGACACATTGTACAGCGTAGACATGGAGAGCTGTTTCCAGCCCTGATGCGCATGCCCTCTTTTAGCCACGAGATACCCTCGCCTACTTCTGCAACGTCTCCAGCCCATTCGTGTCCGAAGATGGTTGGGTGTTTGATAACTCCGTGTACGTACCCTCTCTGGTAAATCTTCAGGTCGGTTCCGCAGGTGGTTGCTGCTTGCACCTTTACCAGAATCTCCCCCACGCTTGGCGTCGGTATGTCGATGTGTTCGACGCGGAGGTCCTTGATTCCATATAGCAACGCTGCTTTCATTTTCCTCTGAGACAATTCGTGATTACTCCAGACGTTTGACAGCTTCTTTCTCATCTTTCCAGTACAACATCTCTAAGGCCCGTTGCTTCGAGATCCAAGTGTAGTCTACGACTTCAGCTCTTCCCGGTCGAACATTTTCATGCGGATCAGCTTCTACTAGGAAACTGGAGACCGTGTGTTGAACGTTGCCAAAGAAGAACCTGTAACTATGGATTTTATCTAAGATTTGCACGTTTCTCAATCCCACCTCTTCAAAGATCTCTCTTTTCAAGGCTTGTTTTTCCGTCTCTCCTGTTTCGACTCCGCCCTTGAGCAATCTCCAAGAGTAGCGATGCGTCTTGAGACCCAACTTCTTGACGAGTAAGATTTCTCTCTCGTCTTTGCTCCCGCGAAAGATTAAGCCCTGAACTTCGCTTCTGACTTTCATTGCTGGGCAACTCAGTCTCGATGCTTGCTCAGACTCCTGCACTCGTCACAACGACTTTTAAACATTCTCTGTCCTTAGAAGCCTTGGCGAAGGCCTCTTGGATGCGGCCTAACGGGAATTTATGTGTGATAAGCCCGTCTGCCTTGATTCTGCCAGTGCTAATGAGCTGTAATGCCCTTCTGGTTTCTATGTGAGATGTTGAATACGATGTGACGACTTTGATTTCTGAAAAGAAAAGCCTGTGAGGCTTCATGCGCGCAACTTCCTCGGGTTTCGCGGGTGCGAATATGAGGACGGTTCCTCCTCTGCGACAGATCTCCATTCCTGAGATCAGAGCTTTAGTGTTTGGAGCCGTGACTATGACAACGTCCGCTCCTGTCCCCCCAGTCGTTTTTCTCACTTTCGCAACAAGATTCTCACTCTGCGGGTTTACTATCAAATCTGCTCCAAATCGTTTGGCTGCGTCTAATCTATAATCGATGAAATCGCTTGTAACGACTTGCCCTGCCCCCTGCAGTCTAGCGAGCATGATGTGAATGATGCCAGATGGCCCCGCACCGATAATTCCAACGGTGTCTCCAGGCTGAATATCGCACTTTGATGAAGCTCTTAGGCAGCATCCTATGGGTTCAATCAGGGTGGCTTCTTCAAAGGGAAGATTCTTGGGGATTTTTAGTGTGTCTATTTGTACGTTGGGTGCTGGTACTCGAAAGTATTCGGCGAACCCTCCAGGGTGTATGTTTGTTTGGGCAAACTTTTCGCACATGGTGTAGTCTCCTCGTATACAGTAGTGGCATGTTAGGCACGCTACGTGATGATGAACAAAAACGCGGTCTCCAACATCAAAATTCTCAACTTCGTCTCCAACATCGACTATAACGCCGGTGGGTTCGTGGCCGAGAACCAACGGAGCTCGGCTTCTCAAGTACCATTCCATGAGGTCTGAGCCGCAGACGCCGCCAGCCTTCATTTCAACCAGGATTTCGTCGGAGCCAATCTCTGGCTTGGGCACTTCTTCTACTCTGATGTCATCAAGGTTATAATATAATGCGGCTTTCATTCTGATTCGATCGTGTTTTCGTAGGTGCATTCACTTAAGACTTTCTCGCTCGTTTTGGCTAGAAACGTTTTTTCGTTCTGGAAAAGCTTAACGGTTAGGGAGCGTCGCCAAAGTGTATGTAACAAACGTTGGTGATGTTGTGGAACACGAGATGGACAAAGCAGGAGCACATAAGGTGAAGGTCAAGTATCTTCTCCATGAGGGCGTAGGCGCTGAGAGGCTGCAACTTCGGCTTTTTGTGGTCGATGTTGAAGGCTACACGCCTTTCATGAGGCATGCACATGAGCACGAGGTTTTCATGCTTAGAGGGAAGGCGCTGGTCCGAGGAGGTGGTCAAGAGGTGAAGGTTGTATCTGGAGATGTCATATTCGTTCCGTCCTACGAGTTGCACCAGTTCAAGAATGTCGGTGAAGAGCCAGTTGAGTTCCTGTGCACGAAGGAAACTACTTAGGCACTTTTCTTGTGGACCTTGTGTGTTTGGCTCTAATGAAGTAGTGATGAAGCATCCTCTAGAATGGTTTTCATCTTCTGTAGGAATCTAGCTGCAGGAGCGCCGTCCACAACTCGGTGGTCAAAGGATAAGCTTAATTTCATGACCGGTTTGGCAACGATCTCCCCTTTTGAGACAGTTGGTCGTTCAGCGACTCTTCCAACGCCCAGTATGGCGGTCTCAGGTGGATTAATTATGGGCGTGAAGACATCGACGCCGTACATGCCGAGATTCGTAATTGTGAAGGTTCCACCGGTCAACTCCTCTTTCGACAGCATGCCTCGTTTCGCTTTGTCAACCAGTTTCTCCAACATTGGGGCAATCTCTTCAATCGGCTTTTTGTCAGCATTCGGTATCACGGGGACTATGAGGCCCTTGTCCGTCGCTACAGCAACGCCAATGTTGACGGCGGCAAAGATCCTGATCTCATCTTCATCTAGCGTCGAGTTCATTATAGGATGTTCAGTCAATGCCTTGGCTACGGCTTTGACTAGGATGTCTGTGTATGAAACTTTCAGCTTCTCACGCAGCTTGGCAGCGTCTGCCATGTCCACTTCCATAGTTATGGTGCTGTGAGGGGCTTCTCGGGCGCTAGCGGCGACACGTTCCGCGGCTGTCTTTCTAATCCCCGCTAGAGGTATGACTTCTCTCAGTTGCGGCATGACCTGCTCTTGTAAGAATCTTTGTACGTCTTCCTTGACGATTCTTCCTTTGGGCCCCGTCCCTTTCACTTGAGTTAAGTCGATGTCGTGCTGTCTCGCCAGTCTTTTTGCGGCGGGCGAGGCGATCACGCGTTCCTTAGGCGCCTCGGCGACTTCTATCAGTTCATCGGGGGCTGCTATGATACCGAGGGGTTCGGCGACTCCTATATCTGTCCCTTCTTCTACGAAGATCTTGCGGAGGACACCGGATGCGGGGGCCTCTACGTCGTAGGTGACTTTTTCAGAGAGGACCTCTACTACTGGGTCCCCTTTCTTCACCGTCTCGCCTTCCTTTTTGAACCACTGGACTACGGTGCCTTCTTTCATGGTTAGACTCAGTCTGGGCATCAAGATCTTGGTGGCCAAGTTGGTCTCTTCCTAGTTGGTTTGATTACACAATCTCCTTAACAGCTTTGATTATTCCTTCTTCATCCGGCAACACGAACTGCTCCAAGGAGGGACTGAACGGTATAGGTGTATCGGGTTCAGCGACACGCTTGATTGGAGCGTCCAGATAATCCAGAGTTTCCTCGGCAACCATTGCCGCCACTTCAGCGCTTACACCTCCCGTCTTGCAGTCCTCCGTCACTATCACGATGCGCCCGGTCTTCTTGACTGACTCTGTGATAGTCTTCTTATCTAGCGGCACAAGCGTTCGAGGATCGATGACTTCCACATCAACTCCCTGCTTGCTGAGTTCATCCGCGGCAGCGAGCGCCTTGTGGACCATATATAGCGTCGCGACTATGGTGACGTCTTTGCCCTGCTTCTTAACGTCTGCCTGACCAAAGGGAATTGTATACTCCTCTTCTGGAAGGGTTCCTTCGATAGGGTAGAGAAGCTTGTGCTCAAAGAACATCACTGGGTTGTCGTCCCTTATTGCAGCTTTTAGTAGTCCCTTAGCGTCGTATGGGGTCGAAGGGACGGCAACTTTCAGTCCTGGAACGTGGGTGAACCAGGCTTCGAGGCTTTGGGAATGATGAGCTGCGACATTCACTCCAGCACCGAATGGCATCCTGATTACTAGGGGCACCTTAATCTGCCCGCCGAACATGTACCTCAGCTTGGCTGCTTGGTTGGCTATCTGGTCCATGGCCAATGTTGAGAGGTCTCCGAACATGATCTCGGCAACTGGTCTCATGCCGGTTATTGCTGCGCCCACGGCGACTCCTATAATGGCTGATTCGGAGATGGGCGTGTCTCGGACTCTTTCATCTCCAAACTCCTCGGCTAGACCCTTCGTGACTTTAAAAGCGCCTTGCCAGTATCTGCCAACATCTTCGCCGATTATGAATACTGAACTGTCCTTAGCCATCTCTTCTTGTAACGCTTCTCGTAGCGCGTCACGATACGAAACCTTCCTCATTTTGTCACACCTTAGGCGTATACGTCCTCCAACGCTTCTTCCGGATCGGGATATGGACTTTCCTCAGCGAATTCGACAGCTTTTCCTACCTCAGCAGCGATCTCATCCTCGATTTCCTTCGCCTTCTGCTCTGTTAACACGTTGTCTTTCAGAAGCCTCGTCTTGAGTCTTTGGATGGGATCTTTCTCCAACCACCGCTTGACTTCATCCTCAGATCTGTAAGTTGCCGGGTCGAATCGAGAATGCCCTTTCTGTCGGTACGTTTTGCATTCTATGAGTGTAGGGCCTTCCTCTCGTCTCGCTCTTGCAACAGCCTCACGGGCAACTTCGTAGACTGCGAGCACATCATTCCCATCCACAGCCTTGCCTGGAATCCCATAGGCAGCAGCCCGGTCAGCCACATTTACTATGTTCATGACTCTTGACTGACGAGTCCCCATCGCATACAGGTTATTCTCACAAACGAAGAGCACAGGGAGCGCCCAAGTTGACGCCATGTTTATTCCCTCGTGAAAAGTGCCTTGGTTTGAGGCGCCTTCTCCAAAGAAGCATGCCACGACTTGGGTTGTTCGTCGCAGTTTGATTGATAAGCCGGCGCCAGCAGCTATGGGGATTCCAGCGCCCACCACGGCGGTTGCTCCTAGCATTCCGACATTGAAGTCCGCAATGTGCATTGAGCCTCCCTTGCCTTTGCAGTAGCCAGTTTTCTTGCCCAAGATTTCGGCCATGATTTTGTCAAGTCTGGCGCCCTTTGCGATACAGTGTCCGTGTCCACGGTGGGTACTCGTTATATAGTCGTCCCTTCCCAAGTTAGCGCAGACACCGACCGCCACCGCCTCCTGCCCTGCATATAAATGAATAGTCCCCGGAACTAGGTTTCGTCCGTAAAGGTCATAGACCTTCTCTTCAAAACAGCGTATCTCCAACATCTTCCGATACATTTCAAGTAGGCGCGCTTTTTCCAACACCAATCCACTTCTTTCAGAACGACTTAGGATTTCCTGAAATCTCTGTTCAGTAGTTGCGGTAAAACAACTTCACCTTTTAACGTTATTGTTGAATATGCATCTGCCTTGCACTCCCGTTTGCTGGGAACGACTGTTACTGAATGATGGCTCTCGTCCTTGAACAGAAAGTTCATTTACAGAGTACGGTCAAGATTCAAGGGGAAGTATCAGGCGTTGATGGTTGGCATTGTTGGGTATACATGACAAAAATGCATAACCTTAAATACGAAGGTTGTGCAAAGTTATGCATGAGTGACGAGCGTAATGGTGTATACCAAGCATAGCGTACTGCAAACGTGGCTGGACGACGACCCTTCAATTCAGCGGTTCAATGTGTTAGTGGATCGTCGCCGGTTGTCTCCGATGACGCGGTATGCGTACACGAAATCGGTGAAGCGGTTCGTGGACTGGCTCGGCGTCGACACACCTGAGGCAGCGATTCAGAAAGTGGGCGCGATGAGCGTGGACGAGCGCACCGACATGGTGGACCAGTTCATCGGCGACCTCTTAGACGACGACATGGCAACGAGCACCTGCGTCCAACTCGTGCGCGGCGGCTTCAAAAAATGGCTGATGCTGAACGACGTCGAGATGGACTGGCCTAAGATCCAAGCGGAAGTATTGCCAGGTGAAGAAGTCGTGGTGGAAGACCGCATGCCCACCAAAGACGAGCTGAAGGAACTGCTCAATATAGGTAGCCTGCGGGATCGCGTGATGACCCTGATGGCGACGAGCAGCGGTCTCCGTGTGGGTGCGCTGGCGTCGTTGACGCTGGGCGACATCTCGTTAGACGAGGAGATCCCACGCATGATCGTGAAGCGGAAGCCGGGGCGCAAGGTCAGCCGCAAGATGAAGGCGTTCGCCACGTTCATCACGCCAGAAGCCAAAACCATGCTGCTGCAATATATCAAGCACCGAAAAGAGTTAGGCGAAAAAATTACCGCGTCCTCACCCATTCTCACGAGCGACCGCCAGGAAGAGCTCGGCAACTTCTTGAACCCCACCTACTTGAGCAACCACTGGCGACGCCTACTCAAGCGCGCACACCTGGCCACAAAGAACGGCGGGCCCTGGCACGATATCCACCTGCACACCTTGCGGAAGTATTTCGAGACCCAATGCACCAACGCGGGCGTCAAAACCGCGTACCGCGAGTTCTGGATGGGGCACACTGGACGCCACTTAGAAGACAGCTACTTCCGTGGCGAGGTGGAGACCCATGTGGAAGAGTACCGCAAGGCCATTCCCTACTTGAACATCCTAGCGCCCGAGCCGCAGGACTACAAGGCGCTGGTGGATAAGGTGCGCTTCTTGGAACAGAACGG
>CAYFZQ010000013.1:0-11555 GCA_964347825.1 uncultured Candidatus Bathyarchaeia archaeon
CTGCAAAATAACCTTTTGGGATGGCTTGGCTACTTCCTTAAGATTCTTACATACACACGCCGTAAATGGTCCACCATATCTTACAGCATGTTCAGGTTGTTTCAATCCATCCAAAATAGTAAATATAGCTTCAAAGTCGAGTGTAGTTTTGAATTTATTCATGCATGCATGCGCAGTAAATGATGTTAGCTTCCATACTCTCTGTTTTATGTTCAAACTTTAGAAGTTACGCACGCATACATGCAATCAGTTTCGCCATACTGTCTCCTCCAATCGTGTACGGTGCATCCAAACCTCCAAACGCCATCGCCTACAACCCTGTGAAGCTGCCTAGACGGAGAGACAAGGAAGTTGGAGCACGTCAAACATCACATCGTGGATCTAGCCAAAATCCAAGGCGATGGCGCGTTCAACTGCCCCGAATGCAAAACCAAGATATCGCCTGATGATGAGACCGAAGACACCTACACGATTCTGGACACCGTGATGAAGCGAGAGCGTCTAGAGGAGCTAACGCTCCGATGTAACAGATGCAAAAACTGTATTCACGTGGTCGGATTCGTGTCGAGCGCATAACAATCTAAGACACTTACAGCGTTGAACACTGTTGGTATGCATGCATTCGCTAATCCCACCAGTCGAATTCGTTATATCCGTAGTCTAGCGCATCGTGGATCGTTGCATGCATGCATGCATGACTGTGTGAACGTCGAGTGCAAATGTTAGGATGCTTATCAAAAGCAGCAAGAGTGTTAATTCTGATACTATTTTTTTTCTCATATTAATGTCATATAAATATTGCATAACTAGTATTTGGCATTTGTGAAAGAATCTTCCAGGTGTCGGGCGCATAATTCCAACACGCATGAATGGCGAAGGTTCACGCACAGAATCATCTGTTTCGTTCGTCCGTGCAATGCATGCATGCGCGCAAAATTCGCGGGCGTTAATTCTTTGGTTTCGCGCGCGCGGCACGTCTTACAGGTTGTGCAATGGAAAAATGGTTTCCTTGACGTTTCTGATGGTCTGTCGAACCTCGGCCAAGATCTTGGAATCCTCAGCCTCGATATCTCCATCAAAGAGGTCTTCATACATCGCTTCATCTTTCGGCGTAACACCGGCCATGGTAACAAACATCACCGCCCAACATCGGGAGACGTTACGGGGTTCGTATCCTCCGCCGCCGAATACGAGGAGTCGTCCATGCGAGACTTTATGCGCCAAGTCATGGAGAAGGGAGCTGACCACGACATAGGACTTCGTGGTCAACGACAGCCCGACCAACGGATCCTGATAGTGCGTGTCCACCCCGAACTGGTTCAAGAGAACGTCCGGCTTGTACTGCTCAATTAGCGGCGGGACTAGTTCGTTGAAGGCTTCCAAGTACGCGTCGTCAAACGTCCCGACAGGTAGAGGCACGTTTACCGAATAGCCCCGGCCGTCCCCTTCCCCGATCTCGGCGACGCGCCCCGTTCCCGGATAAAATCGGCCAAAGAGCCCGCCGCCGTATCGATGCAGGGAAATGGTCAGAATCGGTTCCTTGTAGAAAATCTGCTGCGTCCCATCGCCATGATGGCCATCCACATCAACGATGGCGATCCTCTTCACCCCATGTCGCTGCTGCAGATGACGTGCCGCGATGGCGACATCGTTAAACACGCAGAATCCGGCCGCGCTATTCCGTCTCGCATGATGTAACCCCCCGCCGACGTTGAACGCGTGGTCAACCTCACCCATGACAAGATCCGCACCGAGTATCGATCCGCCTACTTTCGCACAGGATGCTTCATAGACGCCTCGTCGAGCGGGAGTGTCACCGTAATCCAGATAGCCCGTGCCAGTCGCACATTTGCTCTTCACCATGCCTATGTACTCTGGAGAGTGAACTAATTCGAGGTCGTCTTCCGTGGCGCGATATGGTTTGTAGTGTTTCACCTGCTCATCAAATACGCCCAACGTCTGAAGCAGCTCAAACGTGTCCTTGTATCGCTGCGGTTTCAATGGATGAACTGGACCGAAATTGTAACCCAAGTAATCATCATGATACAGAAACGCAGACTTGCCACTCATGTACCCGCCCTTCTATCTCGTCAAACGCCTCATCCATAAGATGGCACTTCATTTTATAAGAAGACCGACACACAGTAAGAGCGGAAGCCTAGAACTGATTCATCAGAAGATTGCAAGCCGCAGAACGATTAGAAAATTCTCGCCAAAGGCTGTCCCCAAAGAGGTCCTGCTCCAATGCGTGGACGCCGCACGACTCTCGCCGTCGGCAGCGAATCGTCAACCGCTGAAATACGTTATCGTCAACGATCACAGCCTATTGCGTGACGCATTCAAAACATTGAGTTGGGCGGGATATCTACCGAAGTATCAACCCAGCGAAGCAGAGATGCCCCAAGCGTACATCGTCATACTCTTGGACAAAAACCTCCGCAAAGAAGCGGGACACGACGCAGGTATCGCAGCAATGAGCATTTCCATGGTTGCTTATGATAACGGTCTGGGCTCATGTATTCTCGGCGCGATTGACCGGGGAAAGCTCAGAACGGCATTGAATTTGCCTGAAAGCCTCGACATCATTCTCGTGGTTGCGATCGGCTACCCAGCTGAGGCGCCTGTACTAGACGAAGTCACAGATACGAAACCCAATATTGGCTGGACCCAACGGGAGTTCTCCACGTCCCCAAGAGAGCCCTCAAAGACATAGTCCGATGGAATAGATATCGTACGACCTAACGCCCCGTATCAAGGGTGAAACCTATCTGGGCTCAGGTTCATATCATCGCCAGCCCGCATTCTGCTTTCCAAAAGGTTATTAAATCCAGACAGCGTTGGTATGCCAAATCAAAACGATGACATCCAAGGAGAAAGTGGGGATCACATGGGAAGCGTCATCATTTCCTTCAAGATTTTTCCATCCGACGCCGACGTTGACCTGAAGAGCCTGCAAAGCCAGATCGATAACGAAATGCCGACGTACGCCTCGATACACCGTTTCGCAGAAGAACCCATCGCCTTTGGGCTCAACGCATTAGTTGCCCACATCGTGATACCGGAGGATCAACCCGGCGGCCTAGACGAAGTCGAGAAACGCCTCCAAAAAATCACTGGAATCGGCCAAATCCAAACCCTCATGGTGCGAAAAGCCACCACGCTTTAAAGCTTATATAGGATCGCCCGCTTTCGAGATGTTGAACATAGCCAGAAGCTTATTTGGAGGGTAAAAGCGTTTGAGCGAAGCCCAACTGAGAGTAGAAGACGCCCGACAACGCGACGTATATCGAGGCATCGCCCGGGTTAACCAAAAGACGATGAAACAACTGGGCATATCGGCAGGCGACGTCATAGAAATCGTGGGCAAACGAAACACGGCGGCCATCGCCTGGCCCGCCTATTCGGAAGATCAAGACCGAGAGATTATCCGAATCGACGGCTTCACCCGCAAAAACGCCGGCGTCTCAATAAACGAGTATGTAGTCGTCCGTCCCACCGCTGTGAAGAACGCCGCAAATGTGACCTTGGCCCCAATTAGCATGCGCCTCAACGTGGATGAAGACTTCACTAACTTCGTGAAGAACCGACTGATGGAGCGAACGTTCGTCGAAGGGGATACCACGCTCGTCATGATGTTAGGGCACCCTATCCCATTCACGGTAACGAAGGCGCGCCCCCGTGGCATCGTAAGGATCACCCATGGGACGAACCTACAGATCCTAACCGAACCCGTCCCAGAAACAAAAGGCGTCCCGCGCACAACCTACGAAGACATCGGAGGGCTCCATGAGGAGATCCAACGAATCCGTGAAATGGTGGAACTCCCGCTGCGTCACCCCGAACTGTTCCAGCGACTGGGGATGGAACCTCCAAAGGGCGTACTGCTTCAAGGCCCACCTGGATGCGGAAAAACCCTCCTTGCACGAGCGGTGGCCAACGAGTCTGAAGCCAACTTCTTCTCGATAAACGGACCCGAAATCATGAGCAAGTTCTATGGCGAATCGGAGGCGCGGCTCCGTGAGATGTTCCAGCAAGCGCAACAGAACTCCCCGAGCATCATCTTCATCGATGAACTGGATGCCATTGCGCCTAAACGGGAGGAGGTCACGGGCGAAGTGGAGAGACGCGTCGTGGCGCAGCTTCTGGCGTTAATGGACGGCTTGGAAGCACGAGGCAACGTCGTCGTTATTGGCGCCACCAACAGACCCAGTGCCCTTGACCCTGCCCTCAGAAGACCGGGCAGATTCGACCGGGAGATCGAGATCGGTGTGCCGGATAAGGACTCTCGCCACGAGATACTACAGATTCATACAAGAGGCATGCCGTTGGCTGAGGACGTCGATTTGCCAAAGCTCGCTGACGTTTCGCTGGGTTATACAGGAGCAGACTTGGCTGCATTAGGTAGAGAGACTGCCATGAAGGCCTTGCGGAGATACCTTCCGGAGATAAACTTGGAGGAGCAGCGGATTCCGCCCAGTGTGTTGGAGAAAATGGAAGTTCGTATGCAGGACTTCTTAGATGCATACAAAGAGATTACTCCCACCGCGATGCGAGAGGTCTATGTCGAGGTCCCGACAGTCCATTGGAAAGACATTGGTGGATTGGACGCCGTGAAAGGGGAGCTCCAAGAGGCCATTGAGTGGCCGCTGAAGAACCCTGACGTATTTGGACGGATGGGAATTCGCCCCCCGAAGGGCATCCTCCTCTTTGGCCCTCCAGGCTGCGGCAAGACGCTCCTAGCTAGGGCGGTTTCCACCGAAAGCGGCACAAATTTCATTACCATCAAAGGTCCTGAGGTCTTTTCCAAGTGGGTCGGCGAATCCGAGAAGGCGATTCGCGAAGTCTTCAGAAAAGGTCGGATGGCTGCTCCCGCAGTGATTTTCTTTGACGAAATCGATTCCTTGGTTCCGCGAAGAGGATTGGGCTACGCTGACAGCGGCGTCACTGAGCGAGTCATTAGCCAGCTTTTGACTGAAATGGATGGAATTCTGACTCTGGAAGACGTTGTAGTAATTGCCGCGACAAATCGACCGGATATCGTTGATCCGGCTATCCTGAGACCGGGCAGATTTGATCGGCTGATTTATGTCCCTGATCCGGACGAAGATGCAAGGCTAGAGATTTTCAAGATCTACACCAAGGAGATGCCTTTAGCCAAAGATGTTAATATTGGTGATTTAGCTCGCATGTCAAAGGGTTATTCGGGAGCGGATATTGAGGCTCTTTCACGTGAGGCGGCCATGAATGCTTTGAGGAGAGATATCGAGGCTACCGAGGTCAATGCGGAAGATTTCAGGAAGGCCGTGGAGAAAATCGGCCCTACTATCAGACCGGACATGGAAGCGTGGTACAAGGGCTTTATGAAACAGGTTCGACAAGTTCGGAAACCCGCGACCCCCGTTGCTTAGAATGAGGCATAGACGTGTCTACAAGGACTTGGCGGGGACACCCCTTGAAGACGGTTATCGTAGAGGTCTTGAAGAGGAAAGGGGCTGTGTCAGATGATGACTTGTTGAGTTCCTTGAAGGAGACAGGCTTCGGGGATGTTAGCTTTGGGCAGCTAAACAAGATCCTATTGAGGCTGGAAGTCGAGGGGATTGTGCATGTTTCCAGCCTGGCCAGAGGCAAACGGAGAGTAGAGCTGCGAGAACGCAAAGAATAGGAAACAAGCTGGCAGAGACCAACGCCAATTTCTCTATACAAATACACAAGGAGAACCCCAGTTCTCCCAGCATGCTCCTTGCCCAATCCTCCCGCGTTTCAATTCAAGCAACGATAATTTCTTATCACACTTCCAAGTTGACTTAACATCAGGGTGTACATTTTGGGCGTAAACTTGCGAGATCTGGTCCCCAAAACTACCGTCAATCTAGAAGATTTACAGGGCAAATCCATGGCTATCGACGCCTACAACGCCCTCTACCAGTTCCTAGCCATAATCCGTCAACCCGACGGGACTCCACTAAAAGACTCCCGGGGCCGCGTCACAAGCAATCTCAGTGGTCTCCTCTACCGCACGGCCAACCTGGTCCAGATGGGCATAAAGCCAGTCTATGTCTTTGACGGAATCCCGCCCGCCCTCAAAGAAGTTGAAATCAAGCGAAGAGCTCGCGTCAAAGAAACTGCCATCGTCAAATACGAAAAAGCCTTGAAGGAAGGCAAGGTTGAAGAAGCCCGTACCTACGCCCAAGCAACAAGCCGTCTAAAGGACTACATGAGCGACGACTCCAAGCGCCTTCTGAAACTTATGGGCATCCCTTGGATCCAAGCCCCCTCAGAAGGGGAAGCACAGGCAGCCCACCTGACCAAAAAAGGCGCGACCGATTATTGCGCAAGTCAGGACTATGACAGCCTCCTCTTCGGAGCACCTCAACTCGTGCGAAACGTGACCATCAGTGGAAGAAGAAAACTGCCGCGCAAGAAAGTCTACATCGAAGTCATCCCCGAAATAGTCCAACTAGAGCAAGTCCTAGAAGAACTGAAAATAACATACAAACAGCTCATCGACGTAGGCATCCTCGTCGGCACAGACTTCAACCCAGACGGCGTCAAAGGCATCGGTCCTAAAACAGCCCTGAAGCTCGTGAAGAAACACAGTTCCTTGGAAAAGCTGCTGCCACAACTAGAAGATGCCGATTTCCCAGCCCCACTTGACCGCATTCGCAACATCTTTCTACACCCCAAAGTCACGAACAACTACAGGCTTGAATGGAAAGACCCGGACAATCAAAGTGTAATCGACTTCTTATGCGGCGAAAGAGACTTCTCGGAAGATAGAGTGGAAAAAGCTCTGACCAAGATGATTGAAGGCATAAAAGAGGCCAAGGCAAAAGTAACCCTAGAAACGTGGTTCGGGAAGTGAAACGATCACTCTGCCGCGTCAAAGTTTGTAACCATGCTTCCCGGTCAGAGGAACAAAAGCAACCCCGCCCAGATTCTCCTCACGAACCTCATCAGCCTTCTTCCTAAGCCGCATAAGTGTTTGATAAAGATAGATGCCACCAACAGGAATCACCAATATGCCATCACTTTTTAACTGCTCTACCAAGGGCGTAGGAATCTCCGGGGCCGCCGCAGTCACCAAAATGCGATCGTAGGGCGCCTCCTGAGGATAACCCGTAGACCCGTCCCCACAGATTACGGACACTCGATCACCATATCCGCTCTCTGCAAGACCCTTTCTCGCAAACTCAGCCAGTTCCGACACGATCTCAACCGTGTAGACGTGCCCCCACTCCTGCTGGCTAACTCCAACTGGAGCCACTATCTCAGCTATTGTGGCCGCATGCCACCCCGAACCCGCCCCCACTTCGAGAACCGACAGCCCCACTTCCAACTCTAGGGCTTCGTCCATGATCGCGACCATGTTTCACCCGGCTAGCCGCACTAGGCTAGTCGTGAGGTGCAGAGATCGTCTGCCCAAAGCCAATTGGAAGCGGAGTATCGACGGTCGCGTAGGATTGAGATCGCTTAGGGATAAACTGCGTTCTGGGAACTCGATTAAAGGCTTGAATCACCCTCGGCGATTTCAGAATTCGTTCCCGCACCAGCCGCTGAACGAGTCTCTCCCAATCCCCTTGACTCATGTTCCATCTGAGTAGAGAATACAATTCGGTGCCTTAAGATTTTATGACGTGCACTACTTCACAGTGACAGATTTGGCCAGGTTTCTCGGTTTGTCTGGATCACACCCGTTCTCGATTGCCATGTAATACGCAAACAGCTGCAAAGGAACAACAGCTGGAATGGGGGAAAGAACCTCAGGCAGCCCCTTAGGGATCTCAATGTAGTCGTCAGACAGCGCTTTGATCTTCTCGTCACCTTCCTCAATCACGGAAATGATGGACGCTCCGCGCGCCTTCATCTCCATAATATTCGATACGATGGTTTTGTGCGTCTCATCCTTCGGACAGACGAAGACCACGGGGAACCCTTTCTCAATGAGGCTGATCGGCCCGTGCTTGCTCTCCCCCGCCGGATAAGCTATGGAAGGAATATAGGCGATCTCCATCAGTTTCAGTCGCCCCTCCATTGCAGCAGCAGAGCTTATCCCCCGCCCTAAGAAGAAGAAGCATCGTTTACCTCGATATTTCTTGGCTAACCGCTTCACCTTGTCCTCTTGCAGCCGAATGATCGTCTCAACAATCTCTGGGATTTGCTCCAGTTTCTCTTCCAGTTCCTCAATCTCTACATGCGACACTTTGCCCCGCTTCTTGGCCAGCCGAAGCGCCAGCTGCGAAAGCACCGACAGTTGGGAAGTGAAAGTCTTGGTAGCAGCCACCCCGATCTCAGGGCCAGATTGCTGACAAACGTAGACCCGCGCAACACGCGTAAGCGTGGACCCAATAACGTTTGTCAATCCCAAAACTGTCGCAGCGCGTTGCCTCGAACTTTCCACAGTCGACAATGTATCAGCAGTCTCCCCACTCTGGCTAACAACTAAAATGGTGCTATCGATATTCACCGACCGTCCATGCTGCTCAACAAACTCCGAAGCGATGACTGGATGTGTAGCCAACAATGCCAGCTTAGAAAACATATATGACGCGGCAAGGCAGGCGTGATAGGAAGTCCCACAAGCCACCAAGAAGACCTCACCCGCCCTATCAAGGAAAGTCGTCATCAATTCTAAATACTGCTCTTGCAGTCGAAGCGTATTTCGAAGACGCAGGGGCTGCTCGTGAATCTCCTTGAGCATGAAGTGGGGATACCCCTGCTTCTCAGCCATCTCGGGACTCCAATCAATGATTTCAGGTTCCCTTGGAACCTTCTTGAAGTCAGAGATCTTTCGAATCTCACACTCAGCGTCGCTAATGATGACCAGTTCGCCATCTTCCACTATGACTACCTTATTGGTCAGCGGCAAGAAAGCAGGGATGTCAGAAGCGCAATATGCAGCGTCGTCGGCCAGTCCGACAACGAGGGGGCTCTCTTTTCTAGCGCAGACGATCTTGTCAGGTTCTTTGAGGGAAACGACCGCTATGGCGTAAGAGCCCTCCAACCGCTTAGCTGCTGCACACGCGGCCTCTGCTAAAGTCAGGCCTTCCTTCAGTCTCTCTTCAATAAGATGCGCGATCACTTCAGTATCAGTCTTGGATCGGAAAGCGTGCCCTGCTTCCACGAGTTCCGCTTTTAACTCTCCGAAGTTCTCAATGATTCCGTTGTGGACGACAGCGAGTTCCTCCTGACAATCAGTATGGGGATGGGCATTCGCTTGATAAGGCGCACCATGCGTCGCCCACCGTGTATGCCCGATTCCGACTCTGCCTGGGAGGTCATCCAAGTTGTGAAGCTTGTGGACCTCATCGATCTTTCCGCTGTCTTTCTTTATGAACAACCTACGCTGATGTACGGTTACTTCGCCCACAGAGTCGTAGCCCCGATATTCAAGTCTTTTAAGACCGGCGCGAATGAGAGGGGCCGCCTCGCTGCGTTTGAGTACGCAACCAAATATTCCACACATGATGATGCCTCAAATGTCCGTGCTGTTTCAAATAATGCCCTGTGCAAGCCTTCTTCTCGTCAACCCTTACCAGAACATGAACCGTTCTATAAGCTTTTTTAGGAAATAGGTCTGAAAATTCAAATCGAAATCATAACGTTCGCAAGTGGTTTGCTTGGCTACGGCGCCAACCATTAAAAAAAATCTTATAAAGCTGCATCTCCAGTTAGAAACCATGGAAAAGAAGCTGTTGCTCAGCGGTGAGCCCGAACAGTACAAGGCCAAAGACATCATGATATTCGATGAGCCTGAGAGACTTAAGGCTGCCTTGAGCAAACTCGGGTGGAAAATCCTTCAAATCCTAAGCGAGAAAGAAATGTATCCCATGGAGATCGCGAAAACACTGCAAGTTCACGAACAGAAGGTATACTATCACATGAAGAAACTCCTGAAAGCGGGAGTAATCAAGATCGTAAGAGAGGAAAAAAAGAAGGGCGCAGTCGCGAAATACTACCGCGCCGCCTCTCCAGCATTGGGAATCGAGCTCCCCTTCGGCTACCGAACGATCAAGACGATCCCGCTTCCAAGGATAGACGACGGCACAAAAAGGTTCCTCCGACCTTTCCTAAAAAAAGACGGGACTTTCGAGGGAAAGATCGTCGTCGGCAGCCCTGACCCACACGGACCCTTCAAGGCAAGAGCCAGAGACGGCCACTATGCTTCGTACTTGACCTTCTACCTCGGAAGACTTGTTGAGCTCCCTGAAGACTTCATAATAAAACTTGACGTAGATATGAAGGCCGAAAAGGAAGAAGACAACAACCTAATCCTC
Source organism: uncultured Candidatus Bathyarchaeia archaeon (assembly GCA_964347825.1). Taxonomy (GTDB): domain Archaea; phylum Thermoproteota; class Bathyarchaeia; order Bathyarchaeales; family Bathyarchaeaceae; genus CAYFZQ01. Next base: position 10,275 of record CAYFZQ010000013.1, read on the forward strand.
GTTGGAGGACCAGGCACCAACCTGATCACGCAGGAAATCAACGAGTTTCTTCCCATACGATTCAACATGATGCCCTCAAAGCATGGATTCCTATTAGGCGGACTGGTGTCCAAACGGACGGGAAACGTCTATACAGGCGACGCTATGGGAGTCGTAGCAAGGATAACCAATCCGAAGGATAGAGAGAAGACGATTGTGATTCTTGCGGGGAATAAAGCGGTGGGAACCAAAGCGTGTGTGTTGGCGCTCACCCAATTCGGAGCCGAGACTCTTGAGCACTTCACTGATGAAGAGGATTTCGCCACTGTGATTCAAGGATTCGACCTCGACGGAGATGGAAAAGTAGACTCCATAGAGATCCTTGAATAAGCTTCCGAAATCGAAGGACCAAAGAATCCTATGAAAATAACTGAAGTTGTTCACGCTCACGGACATGAAAACATCCTGTCAACGCACATGACAACCTTCGAGATCACGAAAGATTCGTATGCTACGAAACGTGGAAACTGCATCATTGCATTAGGGGCGACAAAGGGCGCCGTAGATTTTTGTCCTGAATTTCAAGAATCAGCACGCAGTGAGAGCGCCCACATAATGATAGAGATCGAAGCGGGCGGAATCGTGGAAATTGTCAAAGCGAAAGGAACTCGCAGACTGTTGTTCACACACCCCACTGATATGGTGATAAGAAGAAGTGCCCACGTTTGCGATCGAACCATAGCGATAAAGGCGGATAAAGCTGCGATGGATCTCTCGCGAAGACTCATCGAAAAGCTTCAGAACTCTAGTCAACAGATGAGGATGACGCTCACCGTCGAATCATTTGATCTTAGCGTCCACAACCACTTGCCAAGCATAAGGAGCTGTGGCTCGAACTCTTCGTGCTAGCAAAATCTCGTCCACACTGCAATCGGTTTTGTTTATTCCTTCGACTAATCGAACCTTCGCCCCATCTAGAGGGTTCGGCGCACTCGCGAACTCATAATAATGCATAATACCGCCACTAGGCTTCAGGAATTCACAAGCTACACCAACGTAGTCTAGAGCTGCCTCAGGTAGATTCATTATCACATGATCCGCAACACCAACCAAACCTTCCTTCACAACTTCTCTTACGTCGCCCAGAATCGGTGTGACAGCCTCCTCAACATTGTTCGCATAGATGTTTCTCCTCAAGAGTTGTATCGCGTCTGGATTCGCATCTATAGCAAATATCTTTGCGTTCTTGCATCTCTTTGCTGTTAGGATGGAAAAGGGGCCGACGCCAGCGAACATGTCGAC
>CAYFZQ010000013.1:11655-29901 GCA_964347825.1 uncultured Candidatus Bathyarchaeia archaeon
TGCATCTCTTTGCTGTTAGGATGGAAAAGGGGCCGACGCCAGCGAACATGTCGACGACAGTTTCGTGTTCTTGAACTTGCGATGCAACCCGGTCGTGCTCGTGAGAAAGCCTTGGCGAGAAGTAGGCTTTGGCGAGGTCTACGTGGTAGACGCATCCGAATTCTCGATGAACCGTTTCGGTCTTGTCCCTCCCGGCTAGAACCTCAAACGCTCTCAATCGATATGTACCTTCTACAGCCCCGGCTTTCCCAAGAACGGTCTTCACGTTTTTGTGAACCGTCATTATTGCGTTGCCTATGAGTTCTCTGTAGCTTTCAAGTTCGGAAGGGACTTCGACAATTGCGATGTCACCCACAAAATCCATTGCACGGGGAAGACTCGCCAAAAGATGGGGAGGCAACTTATCACCCAGCCTATCGATCAGTTTGAGTCGCCGCTCAACATGCTCAGGAAAGCTGTGAACCGTTACTTCAAACTCGGGTAGGTTCCTCTTGAATTCGTCGACATGGGACAAGTGAGGTTCTGCAACGAGGGGTATACAAAGGTAGTCTCCAACTTTGTGCACCTTCAGATTCTTGCTAAAGAGGGCGAGTCTCCTCGCTAGAGAAATGGCCCTCTCTCCAAGAATTTTCGGGACGCTCAGACAGGGCGCTTCAGACATCGCATCCAAGAATATTCAAAACGTGACTACATTTAAATCAGTGTGGGCCTGCAAGGTGCTGGTTCACCAATACAGGTTTTCCTTTTGGGCGCCTTCAATTGCACAACGGATCTTCGCATCGAGTAATGGCATCCGTGGCTCTATATGGATAGCGTGTGTTTTCGATACTTGTAAATGCCTGGAAAGGCGAAGTACGGCGCGCCTTTAAACGCATACCCCAACGATTTAACGATGTCAAACCCACTACTTACTCGGCTCCTTGTCCTCGTGAAGACCCCGGCTTTCTTCTCATAAGAAAGCCGTCCATACATTCCAATTGACCTGGAAAGCTTATGATCTTCTGCCACCCCCAACTCGGGGTCGCATGGACCCGTCTTGTTCAGAGATGCCATGTGCGCCGCCGTTTCCCGTAATAAAACTATGCTGCAGCCGGGAACGCTTGGACCAAAAACAGGAATACTGCAAATATTGATAGTGGGCATTCTCAGAGAGAGACGGGTCATAAGGTTGAGCCCCATCATCCCAAATCGTCGCCCAGTTTTGAGAGAATCTCGGGGTCTCAGAGACGGGGCCGCGGCGACAATCTGTTTCCCCTTAAAGGCTCGATACATGACGGTGAAATAATTGTCATATTCATCGAGGCGAGACCGTACATATTGATAATCCAACTCACTGCCCGTAGAGAAGAGCGAATCAAGATCTTGAAAGACGATCAGACTTCCTTCTGCACGCTTGAACCCCAAGTTCCTTCCGATTGAGGGGGTGTCCCACCAGGAATACTTGATTACCCCACTCTCGAAGAGAGCGCTCTTATTCTTCTCATAATCCTCAGAACGAATTAGCGTGCAGTTTCTCAGTTGGGGGAAATCCGCGTTCTCTCCCGCATCGACAACCACGAATTCGACTGCCTTGCTCCTACGAATCTCGTCTTCAAAGATCTCTCTTGCTGCTTGCCAGTTGCTGAAAGTCTCCTTCAGCTTCTTCGCGTCCTGCTCTCCTCTTCCAGTTGTGATCACAGAAAACAGTGGCTCTCGCATAACAGACACTCTGGATAAACATCAGCTTTTATCAGTTTCGTAGAAGTACTACAATGGCGCAGCTCAATTGATCACTTTCAGAATTGGAGGTGGCGGGCCCGAGGGGAATTGAACCCCTGACCTACGGGTTAAGAGCCTCAACCTAGTCCCGCGCGGCTAGTCCGCCGCTCTCCCTTGCTGAGCTACGGGCCCACACTCGCCCCCATTATTTCTAGTTGTTGAGCTTGCCACTCTAATATCTTTTCATTAAGATGGCGACGTTGGTTTGGATGGCGCTCTGAAGGACTCTTCCAGTGGAGGTGAGCAGAAGCTGTTGTCCATCTTTAAATCTACTTTCTGCGCAAAGTATTGTCAATTAAGGATGGTTGACTAGTTTGGGCGAATTGGTTTTCGTAGGCTTGGGCATGTATGATGAGAAGGACCTCTCAATTCGCGGTCTGGAAGAGATAAGAGCATCCGACACCGTCTTTGCGGAGTTTTACACAAGTCTAATGGCAGGACTCTCCTCTGAGAAACTCCAGAGCATGGCAAAACGGAAGATCTCGGTGGTCTCCCGGAAAGACTTGGAAGAAGAAAGCGGCCAGTCCGTCCTTGATAGAGCCAAGAAAGAAAAAGTCGCCTTCCTCGTCCCCGGAGATCCTTTGATCGCCACTACTCATGTAGACTTGAGGATTCGGGCAGAGAAGCAAGGAATCAAAACCCGCGTAGTTCACGGCGCTTCCATCATCTCAGCCGTCATCGGGCTATCTGGCCTACAGAACTACAAATATGGAAGAAGTGTGACTATCCCCTTTGCACAACAAAGGTTCACTCCCGAGACGCCGTACGACGTCATAACAGGAAACAAGAAACTGGGACTCCACACCCTCTGCTTCTTGGACATTGACGCTGAGGCAGAGAAGTACATGACGATCCAAGAAGCACTACGAACACTTCAGATCTTAGAAGAACGACGGAAGGAAAATGTAGTCACTGTTGATACACTAGTTGTCGGCATCGCTCGCGCTGGCTCGCAAATCCCAACCATCAAAGCTGACTACGCCCCAGCCCTGATGAAATATGACTTCGGCCCCCCACCACACGCTTTGATTCTTCCTGGAAAACTTCACTTCATGGAAGCCGAAGCCCTCGTGATATTGGCACGTGGACCAGCAGAAATACGACACATGGCCCAATGACGTTCGAAGAACTAGTTTCAAACCCCATGCGCCCGCAGGCTGGACTCCCGCTTGAGGATCCCCGTGAGACACCCGATTCCGCCTGCTGCTTTATGAAGTTCGCTTACCTCCACGGTTTCACATTCAATGTCCATGCCTTCATAGAAAGACTGAGTTTTCGGATTATCCTTAGGCATCAAGATTCGCCGAGGGCCCAAGGTCACGAAATTGAGAGCCATCCCACGAACGGCTTCCTCCTCGTCGGGAATGAAAAAGACCGTGTATCCATGGTCTCGAAGGGCCTTGACGGCGACAGAGGGGATTCGTGCCTTCCAGCAAATGGCAAGGTCTTGGTCAACGAAACGCAAGGTCCCCATTAGGTGCATTGCTTCCGAAGACAGACCAACTCGGATAACCTCAATGCCCATCTCTTCTAGGAGACGTGCTACTTGAGCTGCGCCCTCAGCGTTAGTTCGCAGTCCTGTCCCGATGATTGCTGTGCTAGAATCAACCCAAGCGGCATCTGATCCTTCAAAGACCCCGTTCCCCCGTACGTATCGCAGAATCGGAATGCCTAATTCCGCAAGCTTTCGGGCAACGAAGCGCTCTTCACCGGCACGAACCGTAGATGCTGGTCGTGCTAAAATCGCTCCTTCCGGCGTCATGAAGAAGAGGTCGGCCACAAACATTAGGTTAGGAGGGGGCGTATCGCTTGGTTCTACATAGTACACGGTGACACCGGCATCTTGATAGGCTTTGGTTAGATTGTCATGTTGTTGCCTCGCCTGAGCAGCGTTTGGTATATCAAGCATGAGGACATTGTTGGCATCGGTGATAGCTTCGATCTCGGGGCCTGGTCGATGCGATAGAACCGCTTCAAGTTGAGCCCATTCAGAGTCTACACCACAGATGCTCCAGATTCTTCCCATCTCTTGCCGTAGCGACTCGGTTCGTGGAGACCAGCCAGCCCCACCATGAGCAGCATCTTTTGCACTTCTTGACATACACGACCCCTCGTTTGCCTATCTGTGAAGCCCACCTATTAGCTTTCAACAAGTATGAAAGCAGAAATCCGTGCGCTTTGCACTAGTGCTCTGAAGCGCTTTGTCGTATGTTTGCAGAGCTAATTTGTCTATTTGAATTTGCTTACGAATTGCTTTGCTTGGTAATCATATTCTCTGCTTTCTACATCAACTTCGAACTTCGCGTCTTTTTGAGAAAGTGTCACTTTGATGTGTCCTAGCTGGTTCTTATCTTGAAAGTGGACACAGCAATCGCTTCGTTCGGTTACTTCCAAACCCACCTCTTCAGCAAAATATTTGACTGCCTTATCCAATATCTCCTCTTGCTTCTTCTGGGTTTCAAACGAAAGCACTATCACAACTGCAACCCCAATACTAACCTAGCAGCGACGAGATTTTTATGCCTTTTCTGCGTGCGCGCGCATTTCCATTCGGACAGCGTGCACGCAAACCTGAAGTACAGAGTACAACGTAATCAGCAAAACATTTTAAAGACGGTCATGCCTATGCGCGCGTGCGATGTATGAGTGGACGGGTCATGACTATTGATAATTTACTGTCCAAGTATATCCGCAATACGGAACGCGTTTTTGCCGAAATGAGATTGTCTCACGGAGTCGCACACATAGACAGGAAGAGGGCGAGCAACATCGTCGACACGGCGAAACGCTATCTTGAAGATGCGAAATACTATCAGCAGAAGAAAAGATTTGAGACTGGACTGGCATCGGTAGCCTACTGCGAGGGGTTGCTGGACGCCTTGAGGTTGCTTGAGATAGCCGAGTTTCAATGGCCCACCCAAGAAAGGAGGATGTCAAGGACTGCGTAGGCGAGAAATACTGGAATGCCGTATACCAGAAGATGCAGATGCAAACATGATCAAGGTCGAGACCGGCTTGGCTTCAGTAGCCTGTTTCCGTGGGCTGTCAAATGGAGCAAGATTACTGGGCATTGTAGAATTTGCATGGAGATAAAGTAGTGAAGAAAGGAAAAGTTGTTTTGGCTTCTGGGACTTTCGATTTGTTCCATTTTGGCCACGTCAGATACTTGGAAGAAGCTAAGAAGGCGGGAGGGGAGCATGCGAAACTCATCGTTATCGTAGCCCGAGATAGGACTGTCGCAGATAGGAAGGGAAAGAGACCTGTGATGTCGGAAGACCAGAGAAGAGCGGTGTTGGAGGCTCTGGAGGTTGTTGACGACGCAGTTTTGGGCTACGACGAGTTCAGTATACAGAAGGCTATTGAGAAAATCAAGCCGGACGTGATTGCCGTAGGACATGATCAAGCCGACATAGAAAAGGAGGTCCGGAGAGCTGTCGCTGATATGGGGCTTGACATCCAAGTTGTGAAGATCGGAAGATTCGGAGAGAATGAGTTGGACAGTTCCTCGGAAATTAAGAGAAAAATCATCGAATCATTTGACAGATAAAAGCAATCAAGACTGCGTCCTAGGCTAGGGCAAGATCAAGATTTCTACCTTCACCTTGGTGCCGTCCTTCAGTTCGAGGTTTGAACGCAAGAACTTCTCAGCGATTATCTCAATCACTGAGGCGTCATAGTGACTGCGCAAAGCACTGATGACTGCGCCCTTCGCCCTATTGTTGATGATTGTGGGGTAGCACCGCACTGGACCGAAGGTTCTGGACTCGTTTTCGAAGCCCTCTAGTTCTATTGCTGGATAGGATTCAAGTTCTGATCGCGTCTTCATGTCATATTCGCTTGTCAACTTCAGATTGAGAGTCCCAGGATAAGGGTCAAACCCCAGTTTCTCGATGAACTGTCTGCGATATCCATCGCGAGTTACGTAGTAGGCGCCTTCACCTAATCCAGTGAACAACACACCCTCCAAGGTAACGGAGGGAGGATAAGCAGCCTCGAAAACTAGCTGTAAATTAGAGTAGAGCTTCTTCAACTCAGTCACGCCTCTCTCACTGATTCGAATCAGACAGCCTTCCGGCGTGATGGTTCGGTTGATCCAATCCTCATTCTCCAGCTCAATAAGATGCCGAGAGGCAGTCTGCTGCGAGACGCCCATCTTCTCCGCCAGATACTCTGTCGAGATTTTCACGGTGCGACTGCGAGCACCAAGCTCCGCCAATTTGTAGAGCGTAAAGTAGCGTTTCCATGAGCGAGCATTGATGTCCTTAGAGTTCATCGTAGTTCCCTATTCGAATGGGCCCATTGATGAAGGGTATGTGCCGGCTATATAAGCACCGCGAATCTGCTCACAGCTGCTCAAATCAAACAGAAATGAATCTGCAGTCCGCTAGAATTGGGGATTATTCACAACGATCTCCACTCAGCGTTCCCTTGGGCGCTGATAAAACGACCTCTTGACGCATACAATGTAGCGTTAGGAAAAGTGGTCGCCCTCTACTCAACAGGTACCCAAACCACAATATCTCAAGGATTCGTACTCTCGAAACCTTGGTTAGTCACAGTGGTTTGTTTTGATATTACGGTCCATGTTTTTGATGAGTTGCTTCAACAGGTGCATCTGCCGTATGTAGACTTTTTTGCTCAAATGGTTCTCCTTCCGAGTAGGGAGGAGTGGGACACCTTTTCGCACAAAATAGTTATGAAGAGACAATCAATATTCGAGATACACTTGAAGGCGTTGATAGGTTGGGATTCGCAGGTCCCTTGCCCGCACTTGCAACCACTTTGCATGCATGGACTCTCCCTTCCCTCAGAATAGTATAAAAAGAATTCCGTCGCCGTTCCCTCATGCATGCAACTAGAAGAAAGACAATTACTAATCTAGAAGATTTTTTCTCAAATTTTTAGTACTACTTGATCTGACGTATTAGATGTCAAAGAAGGGAGAAAGGAGGTGATAGATTGCTCAAGAAGAAGTTCTTGATCGCCATAATAGCCGCAACGCTGATGTATGCCATTCTCGCTGTCTCGTTCGTCCACGCTACTTTGACCAATCTCTTGGCGCCGAGTCTTCTGGCGTCGAGATTGGTAGTGATGAATCACCCGATGCCGCCAGGAACCTTCGAGGCTAGCATCTATGGTGACGCATATGGCTTCTATGGGTTCCTTGAAATGTTCCAACACTTCAGCGTAAGGGGACTAGCGTGGTCAACTAGCCTTCCATCCTACCCCCCACCGACATTTGTGAATATCGCTCTCAGTGTGAAGAGCTTAGATTTCAGCAAGGGAAGCCCTTGGACGTACCACTTGTCCGTGAGTGCATTAGATGAGGCTTCGATGGGAGAGAACGGTTCTATGATGTTCTCTTTCAAATTCTCAACTGCAGAGCTCGATTTCGTCTTCTCAGACGATTATAGCACGTTAGACATCACGGGGATGCTGAGAGGTAACGTTGACTTCCATGTAGACTTTGGACCCGACCTCAGATTCGACTTCACTGGAAGACAACTGGCAATAAACGTTCACGTAGGATATAGCTAGCACTAATGGTTCGTTGACTATGAAAACTCACAAATGAACCCCAGTCACTACCTTTCTTTCTCTTCTCCACTTAACCTTGCCGAGGAAGTCCTGAATAATACATTAATCCTGTGGATGCATGCATGCGATTGCGTCAAAGAGAGGGAAACAGTCACCGCGCATCGTGTGCCGACGCGGTAAGCAGGATAAGCAAATCGCAAACTATCACCGGCATCGGAACCTCATCAAACGGGCGATGAACAAGATGGCCGCGTCATCAGCTAGGGAGCAACTTGTCCCCAGTGCTGGCCGATGATGGCGATGTCCCTGATGTCGACGCGCCCATCACAGGTGATGTCAGCCTGTCGGTTGTATCCAGGGTGGCTGCACGTGTAGCCGTAGGACTTGCCGGCGATGGACAGGTCGTAGATGTCTACATCGCTGTCGCCGTCAATGTCACCTGCGATTTTAGGCGGTCCCCACGGCTCAACGAGTGGATATCGATCTTCATTGTCCCCATCGATCTCGTAGGCACTGTCCCAGACGCCATCGCTACCGAGCACATCTTGGTATTCCCCGTGGTAGTCGTCCACAACGGAGGGATACCGAACGGCATAGTCGCTCCAGTAGTTCCCACCAGCCGGATACCCGGTATCCCAAGTGCATAGCGAATTCGCATCCACGTGGTTAGTGTTGTCTGCGAAGTTGTTGTGAAATACGATGATGCCTACGCACTCAGAGTCAGTACAAAGTCCATACCCGTTGTCTACTATGGTGTTTTCTAAGATCTCATTATCGTCTGACCAGCACCACAGCGAAACGCCGCATCCGTTGTCTGTTATGCTGTTTCTGAGTAGAGTATTCTCACAAGCGCTCCACCCAAGATCAACGCCATAATCGTTGTGCGCTATGGTGTTTTCAGATATGAGGTTCCCCCAAAGCTCTAGTAACCCGATTCCAACGCCGTTCTGTTGCACTACGTTGGTGCGCACGACATTGTCACTGGATCCTTCAAGGTAGATGCCGTTGCCATTGTTTGTTGCTGTGTTTCTGAGGAGTGTGTTGTTCCTTGAATACTCGAGCCAGACACCAAGATTGCTGTTTGTTACGTTGTTTCCAGAGATCGTGTTGTTTGTGGAACACAAGAGTGCAATACCGTATCTGTTGTCTGTCACGTTGTTGCTGGCCACGGTTGACTCTGTAGCGAAAGCCAGGAGTATCCCGTGCTGGTTCTTAGCGAGGCTTAGCCCTTGAACGGCCATGCGCGTGCAGTTTACGAGAGCCACGTAGCCAGCATCCAGCGGCACGGGCAAGTCTTGCTGGTTCACCCAGTAGTAGATTGGTTTCCCATCGACTGTGTTCGAGGCATCCACATCATGGACAAACTCGGAAAGGCTAGGCATGTAGTCGCCTTGCTCCACGTTGAAGCTGCGTGTATTGTTCGCCATCTGATTGCTTCTGAGCCGGTTGTTTGAAGACCCCATGAGCGCAATGCCAGAGGTATTGTTTGTAACACTGTTCCCAAAGATGCTGTTGTGGTCAGAATGCTCGAGCCAGATACCCCGCCCGTTGTCTCGTATACAGTTGTTTCGAATCTCACATTCATTGGAGCCTTCCAACCTGACGCCAAAGCCTCCGTTCTGCACGGTGAAATTCTCAATGACAACATGATTCGCCAGTACTTCAATGACGGTTCCAGCTCCATTGCCATCAACAGTTGTGTTGATCGCGCCTTCGCCTCTGAGAAGAACTGGTTTTCTCACGACCGTATTTTCATGGTACGTACCGGCTCTCACTCCTATTGTGTCTCTTGATCCCACCGTGTCTAGACCTTCTTGTATCGTGTGGAAGTCCGCAGGTCCGTCATCATCTACTGTCCAAGTTCTGAACTCTCGATAGGAGTAGCAACGGTCTCTTGTTCGTCCATCAGTCCACGCTACACACGGGTAGAAATGGAGTGACCCTTCTCTAGACTGCGCCGTGAGGTCCAATCCTCTCCCGACCCATCGTCCACTAACTAGATCCGTTCCGCTCCAATCAGATGGGCGATTGAAGGGCGATTGCTTGTACTTCAGGTAACCGTCAGATTTGCACACAACGTGGAAACACCCATCAGTATGCCACGAAGTCGTTCCCTCTCCATCAACCGCCAATGACGGAAGCGTTTCATCCTCCACAGCGGAAACGAATAGAGGTTCTCCTTTTGCCCAACTTACTCCCGCGGTTCTGCTAAAGCTGTACCTGACGTCAAAGTTGCCAACAGACGAATCGTATTGAAAAGCTACCATAACAACTGCTGTTTCATATGTTGCAGCGATAGAGGGGAAACTGCAACCATTTGGAAGACCATCGACATTCGTAAGCTGAGACCAACTATTGCCAGAATCGGTGGATCGCTCCACACGGATTTCGCAAGGAGTGTTGTAGTCGGCGCCCCATTTGTACGCGATGAATATGTAACCATTGGCGTTCGTGATGCTTGTCTGGGCATGTACATTATAGTCGGGAAAGTTACCATGAAGTTTTCGAATCGACCATGTGGCCCCATGATCTGTCGACTTGGCAAACATGAGGTCTCGGTCATTGTAAGAATGCACATACTCATACGAGACGTATTGCTCATTGGCCTCACCATAAGCGTATTCAGAAGTGATGGAGGGAAATCGATCGTCACTTCCTAAGACGTTTGCCACCGGACTCCAATCCCACGCGTCGTTCACACATCGTAAGACGAAGATGTCGTGGTCGCTAGATGTCCATTCCCGCTCAACCGCCACAAAGATGTCATTCGAATAGGGATCAATGGCGATTGATGGGTGGAGCATGTTGTGTGTAGAATCGTAGCCGATGCCAAAGGTCGACCAGGTGTCACCACCATCTGTGGACTGTCGTACAAAAACGGCTGATTGGTTGACTGCCGTATACCAGTCTGCATAGGCCACATACAGATGTCCAATGTTGTCTGTGGCCATGGAGATTTCGCCATCTATGAAGTCCTCATCGAGACCTACGAGCGTTTCGTCCGTCCAGCTTGTCTCGAGAAGGGACAGTGTAGTGTTGGCGTAGACGTACTGGGAGTTCATGGTGTCGAGAGGAGTGGTTGGAGAGTTCGCGTACTCAACTGCGAATTGGCTTATTGTACCAGTGTCCGTGCTGCCCCCGTCGTAGACTTCGAGGAAATAGGATTGGTTGTACACTGTTGGCACAACGTCTTGGAACTCCGTGACATCAAGCAGTATGTTGTTTGGGCAGAAGGGATGATCCCCACCGTACACGTTGAATCTTTTCGTCTGTAAAGGAGAAGTCTGGTCTCCGATGCCGACTGTGATGGTGCATTCGGCTCGCTTCGGATGGTCTACTCTGAAAGAGGTCACTAGTTGAGGTTCGTAGCCAGTCATGTCTCGGAAGAACATGCAATATTCTACCCGTTGTTTCATGGCTTCGTAAGAAATCCAGTAGCAACCGTCGGGAACATTCTCCCATCCCCCTACGCCCCAAGAATTGGCAATCTTGAACGCTCCGTTGCGGTATTCCCCTGCTTCTACATATCCGAGGTTATCATCATACCCGACGATGGTGTTTGCATGATTGGGGACTGCTCCGTTATAGTTATTTAGCGTCCAGAGATCATCCACCGTGAGTCCAACATACAGGCTGGCATCTACGCCGATCACCGCCAAGTGATCAGACGCCAACCAATTCTTGAGGTTGGTCAGACCTTCATCCGTATCGACCCACATGTATTCCAGACCACTGCTATTTCCGCGATATAATGAAGCCTCGCTCCACGCGGCTTCAGACGGCCAACCCGTGTGGTCACTGGGATCGTAGGGCATCTGTTCATAAGAGGATACGCCTATGGTCGCCACCACTTGTCCGGCCCAATAGGGGGCGGAGCCTCCGTCAACTCCGCCGTTGATCAAGTGATAGAGGAAATCAGGGCTGAATATTCTGTTCTGATATGCGGGAGTTGGATGTCCAAAATCCCCTCCTTCCCAATCTGCTTCAGACAAGTCCCAGTTGTGCTCACTGGCTTCTTGAAACGTCTTCGTGTAATATCCGATCGCCCATGCCGTGCAAGAGCCTTCGCCATCTTGATTTCCGATCGGTGGAAAATACGGTCCTGCCGTATGATCAACACTAGATGGAGCGTCAGTCATCTGATTAAGGATGACTTCATCGACAATGGAACTAGTCTCTCTGATCCTCATCCACTCCTCCTCTGTCGGCGGAGCTAGCCCAGTTCCATGACCAGCGACTGGCTGATTGTAGTCTTGACCGCTTTCCCAAACCCCGATTTCATGTTTCAGTCTGGCCAGCTCGTGTTCATGCATCTTGTGGCGGACAACACCGGTTTGGACCGCGTTCTTCCCTCTCTCGTTACCCGATTGATCATACGCGAATCGCAGAGTACCGAGAGAGGAATTGTCCGTCGTCCCGACACCATTGCTAGATTCGACTGTTGAAACTCCAAGCACCGAAGCCAGCAAGCCCGACAAGATTAGTATTATCAGAATTCCAGAAACCATTTTGCCCTTCAATCTAATCTTTCACAACTATTGTGCAAGTTGTATTTATCATCTGTGAAAGAATCTTCTAAGTGTGTTGGGTTTTGGCATGCCAAAGTGCGGGGGGTGGGATTCGAACCCACGAACCCCTACGGGACGAGGACCTGAACCTCGCGCCTCTGGCCCATCCCGTTTGACCTGGCTTGGCGACCCCCGCTCATCTTCTAAGATTTCTTTAAGGGTGTATACTAAGGTTTCTTTTAAACGAACGTTACCCCGACCATTCGGGATTCTCCAGCAATCACAAGGCGCCCAGGCGACTTCGCTGCGCCGTGTCCGTCTCTGACCAGCCTTGTCCCAAATGCCATTCACACACCACCTACGCTTAAAAGTGCATACCCCAACTTCACTAATGAGGGTAGACGATGGATTGGCTCCCTATTGTGAAGGAGTGCGCCCAAAGGATAAAGCGAGACGCATTGCCATTGTACAGCACCCCCAATGCCAACATAAGCTTTGGCCGAGGCGCAGGCGGAGATACGATGAAGAAAATCGATCTGGTGGCGGAAAAAGCCATAATCGACACACTAGAAGAACGTGGAGTTTCATGTGTTCTTATCAGCGAGGAGACAGGAACCAAAAAGATCGGCCGCCCACCGCACGAGTATTACCTGACAACAGACCCGATAGATGGCACGACAAACGCCTTACGGGGAATACCTTTCATAGCCACATCCATTGCGATTTCAAAAGCACCCTTCCTCCAAGAGGTGGAGACCGCCCTCGTAGCCGATCTTATTCACGACTCGATCTACACTGCTACTCGAGGAAAGGGAGCTTTCAAAGAAGAGGACGAAATAAAGCCGTCCTCCACATCATCATTGGAGAAGGCCGTCATAGGTGTCGATCTCAAGGCACTGGAAACACCGAAACTCGTCAAGCGCTTGGCCGAAGTAATGCAAAAGACCAGGCATCTAAGGCACCTGGGAGCCAACGCCCTCGAAGTTTGCTATGTCGCAGACGGTACATCAGAGGCCTTCATCGACATGCGCGGCAAACTACGCGTGACAGATGTTGCGGCCGCCTACCTAATACTGAAGGAGGCAGGGGGCATCATGGCCACCCTCGAAGGAAAGGAGGCAAACGTTCAACTAGCGCCCACACAGCGCGTCTCCTTCATCGCAGCCGCAAACAATGCAATCTACAAGGTGATTAGGAAATCCCTGTCACTCGCCTAGCCTCACAAAATCAAACATTGAAATTAGCGCACCTATTTTAACCCACGAAACCTGCAATATTCTCTCTCTTAGGAGCACCTTCAACCCATGCAGTCGATCAATCCAATAAGACCCTTTCCCGCCCTCCTCCTAGAAGTAGATTCCAAACGGGTCTTGATAGTCGCTGATCTGCACATAGGCTGGGAAGTAACTCTCACACAACGAGGAGTCCACGTCCCTTCTCAAACCCCCAAAATGCTGGACAAGATGCTCCGACTCGTCGAAAAAACCAACCCAACTGAAATCATTTTCCTAGGCGATGTGAAATACACCGTCTCCGGCATCGAGATTGAAGAATGGCGCGATATACCACACTTCTTCGAAGCGATACAGAAGAAAGTTCCTACCATTCAGGTCATTCCCGGAAACCATGACGGAAACCTGGAGGCGCTCTTACCCCAACCCGTCGAAATTCTACCGTACACCGGAACGACTCTCGGAGACGTTGGCCTCTTTCATGGACATGCATGGCCCGCGCCAGAACTACTGAAATGTCGCCGCCTCGTTACAGCACACGTTCACCCAATGGTCACGTTTCGCGATCCCATGGGCTTCAGAATCACGAGCCAAGTTTGGGTCAAAGCGAAAGTCGATGCACGCGAACTAGCGAGATCTTTGCTGAAACATCTAGGCATTAAGAAGCATGCATGCAGCCAGCCAGAGGGGCTATTCAAGGAACGCTTCAAGGTTAAGCCGAGGGCTTCGCAGCTCTTCATGATTCCATCTTTCAATGATTTCCTGGGAGGCCGAGCAATCAACAAGAAACGCCGTGACAAAGGTGGCAAAGCAATCCCCTTCATCGGACCTATCTTACGCTCTGGAAGCGTCAGAATGGAAGATGCAGAAATCTACCTACTGGATGGAACCTTTCTTGGAACTATCAGTCAGCTAAGAAGCCTGAGCTAGGAACAGAATCTACTCAGGAAATCGTGACGGTCCAAGTATCTCGACAATCGAGTCAGAAGATGTGTACTCCCGTGGAGAATTGGTAGTCAAACGGGCTCACGTAGGGTCCGACTTTCGTCTTGTGGCAGGTTCGTTAGTCAAGAAGAGCGCCCATCCGAGAACCACACTTTAATAGGCCCCTAATCACATTCCTCTTCACCAATGACCAAATCGGAGAACAACTATGCCAGAGACTTCTGAAATCGTCACACTCAAGAACATCTGTAAGAAGGCTGAAACTGACGGACGGATAACTGGTAAAGATCTCAATCAGCTTTCGATAGCCTTCGGTTTGCGATTCACAAGAGCGTGGGAAGCATTACAGGAGAAGAGGGTGAAGAAGTACGTTTTCAAACCAAGCGGCAGGATAGTCTGGATCGTAGTCGGCAGAGAACGCGACTATTTGACTATGCCCGCCGCTGAATTTTGCTCTTGCGATGATTTCTACTTCCGCGTCATGGATGAGGAAGTTCATCTCTGTTACCATCTCATCGCACAAAAGATTGCTGCTGCATTGAAGTGGTTTGACGAATTAGAGGAAAATGACGACCTCTACAACTCGTTAACAGAGGAGTGGAGAAAGGTCACACCTTAAATATATCACAATCTCACATTAGAAAGCGGAGGAAACATTGTGGACGCAGGTGCCTACTTCACATTCCTAATCTACCTATTGTCAGTAGTCACTTTCATCACCCTCATTCTGGCTTTCCTGTATCTAATCTACAGTGGAGAAGAAAGAGCTCCTTAGCTCCAAGACCAGTTCACACCGCTCTTTTTTGATATATCACAAACATGAGTATGCCAAGGATTGCGAGGACCACCGCCAGTACCATCGTCCAAATGGAGCAAGAGCCGGTCCCCACTACTATCGGTACCGGACCGATAAAAATCACACCACCCGCCGCAACGGTTTCCCCCGAGAGCATCGTCGCTGCTACCGCTAATGTAATTCCTACCAATATCAAAATGAGCCCCACTGTGAACAGACCAAGGGGAATCGGCCAAGCGTATCGCTTCCATGCCACCGCCTTCGGTTTACGACTCCTAGAGCAGTCTGCACAAAGCCAAGCTTGCGGTTCGAAGCAGACTCCGCAAACGCGACGACTGCACTCCTGACACACATATCTGGCTTCCCGCCTACCGCATATAACACATGTCTCAACCGACATGAGGACTTCAGCCCCACCCGAAGAAATTATGGGAAAGGATTGCAGAGAGTGCTAGAAGAGCGATTAGGGCTATGGCCAAGATAAGCAACGTTTTGACGGACTCCTTGTCTGTGCCAAAGACGATGGGTAAGGGCCCTATGATTACTGCCCCTCCACCTCGGACTTTCGCTTTGCCCCTCACTGAAGAAAGAAAAAGAAGGACCACAGCAATGAAGACTATGGCAAACCCCAAAAATATAAGGGCAATTCCAGCGTTGAACAGTGATAGACTGGTCATTGGACCTCTACTTCTTCGACAATGTTTAGTAGGTAAAAGGGAAATCCGGAGTCAAATAAACATTAAGAAAGAACGGTCACTATATCTGTTAGTCTTAAGTGACACATAAAATGAGTAAAACGGGTTTCGAAGAGCTTCTTCACAGAATTTTATCCTCTCGAAAAGATCTTACACGCGAAGATCTCCTTGAGATGATTAATGAGAAGAAAGAAGCCGCGCAGAAATTCTTCACAAACGAAGCGGCGGCACGGATCGTGGCTATTGAACTGGGGGTAAAGATCGCAGACAAGCCCCTTCAACTCAATGTTCCGATCAGCGACCTTGTCTCTGGCCTTAGTGATGTAACTATTACCGGACAAGTCATTGAGATCTATCCTCCTAAATCCTTCATTCGTCAAGACCAGACGGAAGGAAGATTCGCTAGTTTGATCCTTAAAGACACGACAGGGACCTTACGAGTGGTCCTGTGGAACGACAAAACAAACCTCGTTGGAGACGAGCGAGTCAAGAGCGGCCACATCGTCAAGGTTTTGCATGGATACATGCGCAAGGGGCTAGATGGAAGATTGGAGCTGCACGTAGGGTCTCGCGGGAAACTGCAGACTCTGCCTCCAGATGCCATAGAAGGAGCCAGCTCCACAATGTTCACAAAGATCGAGGCCTTGAAGCCGAACCTACAGCACGTAAACACCTTGGCCCGAGTTGTACAGATCGGCGATACAAGACAGTTCAACAGATCAACAACCAAAATCGGACACGTATCGACCCTATTGATCAAAGACGAAACGGGATACGCCCAACTCAATCTCTGGGAAGATGCGGCACGCACCTCAAAAGAGATCAAGCCCGGAGATGCCATCTTGATTCAAGGGGCTTATACCCGGAAACGATATGGAAGACTCGGTCTGAACATCGGGAACCATGGAACCGTAATTCTGAATCCGGAGATGCCCGGTGTTGACAAGCTTCCGCCTTTTGAAGAAGAAGTGACGAAGATCGTTGAGATAAAGAAGGAGGGTGGTCCAATTACAGTGGAAGGAATCGTCGCAAGCCCTCCAACCGTGCGCGAGGTTGCTACGTCGAAAGGCGAAAAGGTTCCAGTCGCGACTTTCGACTTGAAAGATGACACGGGCACGATCAGGATCTCTGCTTGGCGAAGACTAGCGGAAATCGCAAAGGACTTGACTGCTGGCACCAAGATTCAAATCAAGAACGCGCACGCAAGAAGAGGCTTCGAGGACCAGTTAGAATTGACTTCACGCATGTTCACTTCCATAAAGAAAACCCCCAAAGCAGGGGAAATTTTATCTTAAGACCGCCTTCTTATATGCTCTTCTCATGTTGGTGACCGAAACGTACCAAAACCAGATACTCCTCCCGGTTGACGAGCTGCCAACTAAATGGTACAACATACTCCCAGATCTCCCTGAACCGCTTCCTCCACCTAAAGAGCCGAAAGAAGGTCCATCTAGAATGGATTTCCTGTCACGAACAATGACCAGAGAATGTTTGAGACAAGAATCTTCAAGCCAACGATGGGTTCCTATCCCAGACAGGATCAGAGAATTGTACATTCAAGCTGGCAGACCGAGACCGCTTTATCGTGCCAAGAGACTTGAAAAGAGATTTGGATTGAAGAAGACGAGAATATACTACAAGAGGGAAGACCTGTCGCCAACAGGTTCACACAAAACGAATACCGCACTTCCTCAAGCCTATCTCGCGGCCAAGGAAGGAAAAGATACACTAGTTACTGAAACGGGTGCCGGACAGTGGGGAACTGCACTTTCCTATGCTGCTCGATTAATGGACCTGGAGTGCGTCGTCTTCTGGGTCAAGTCAGTTTATGACTGGAAGGTCGACCGCCGAACCCTAATGAACCTTTTCGGCGCCACCGTCCACGCATCCCCCAGCAAACACACCAAAACGGGCCGTGGGGTTCTCGAAAAGACAGCGGAACATCCTGGCTCCCTAGGCATCGCGGTCTCTGAAGGGTTAGAGTACACCGAAGAGCAGGAGGGAAGAGCCTACTGCCTCGGTTCAGTCTTGAACCACGTTCTAATGCACCAATCAGTGATTGGGCTTGAGACCATCAAGCAGTTTGAATTGATTGACGATGAACCAGACCTCATCGTTGCCTGTCTCGGAGGAGGCTCCAACTTTGGAGGGATAACCCTTCCTTTCGCGGGTGAAGTCCTCAAGAAGAAGCGTGAATGCCAATTTCTTGCGTCGCAATCGTTGGCCGCGCCAAATCTTGTAAGCGGGAAGTATCGCTACGACTTTGCAGATGTTGGTGAGCACACTCCCCTTCTAAAGATGTATACTTTGGGTCACAAAACCGAAATGCCGCCTATCAAAGCGGATGGCTTACGATATCATGGCGCAGCGCCCATTGTAAGTCTGCTACGACATCACGGACTCGTGAAAGCCAAGGCGTATCCAATTGATGAAACAGCGATCTTCGAAGCCGCAAAGATCTTTCTGCAATGTGAGGGATGGCTCATAGCCCCGGAATCCAGCTATGCGGTTCGGGCCGCTATTGATGAAGCTATAAGAAATGAGAAGACTGGTAAAGAGAAGGTTATCTGCATTAATATCAGTGGACACGGGTTTCTGGATATTCCGGCGTATCTCGAGAAAACGCTGACTTAGACGTCACGTGTCACTTGAAAACGCGGTATCTTTCACAATCTCACAGTTCGGAGTCTTTCATCACCGGTGGAAACAGAGGCTATTCTCCTTTCCCAACTTCTTTCGTTGCGTCTTCGAAGATTTCCAAGGCAGCATCAACG